>NZ_VOXY01000020.1:0-32319 GCF_013420525.1 Acinetobacter sp. YH01003
TGATCCCTTCCCGAACTCAGAAGTGAAACCTCTTCGCGCTGATGGTAGTGTGGGGTTACCCATGTGAGAGTAAGTCATCGCCAGCTCATTATTCAAACACCCTCAACTAGCGTTGGGGGTGTTTTTTTATGCAAAAAGAAAATAAAGTTAGAAAAATAAAATTATAAAAAGAAAGGAAACATAAAAGTGAAGGCAAAATAAAACCATCTGAGGATGGCTTTAATTCAACGGGTATTGGCTACTTTATTAAGCTAGTAAGTCAAAATTAAAGTGCATCTTTTAAGTTTTTTTGGTGCTGTTTGACTTGTTTCGCGTAGCGTTTACCTTGCTTTTTCATTTTTCGATTACTATTGTAGCCAGTAGGTCCCACATTGTAATAGGCCAAAGCTTTAGGCCATTTACCCGACTGATTTTTATAATGATTTAAAATAAATGTACCACAGTTGATATTGGTATGTTCATGGAATAAATCGCCAGGACAAGTCTGCTGCCAATAACGTGGAATAATTTGTGTGAACCCAACTGCACCTGAAGGTGAAACAGCATAGGCACGATAATTCGATTCTTGTCTAATAACTGCAGCGACAAGCAGAGGATCAACATTATGTTGTTCTGCACTTTGTACAATGATTGGTGCTACACGATTTGCTGTATCAGGATGCACAGCATAAGCCTTTTGGATCCCTGTAGAAAGTTTAGCTGAGCGTTTTGCAAGAGAGCCACCTCCTAGTGGAGAGCAGGCTGCTAACGTTAAAACAGTACAACCAATACTGAATATTTTTATAGATGGATATTTTCTAAATGCATTAAAAATCATATTAAAACTATATCTGTCATTTTGGCGTATGTGAGTATATATACTGATTTTGAGGTGAGCGATTGGTTCAGTCAAGTGAACTGAAGATTTGAATTGTATCGTGTCAGCATAATACAGAGGTTTCGTTTTGTTTTATCGAATGATTGGATAAACCAATGGAGTCTGATCTATCCTTAGGTTTTAATAATATGTCAAATTGATGACAAGTTTTTTATTTAATATAAACTATTGGAATAGAACAAATAAACTGCAATTTTAAGATAAAAGTACGTACAATATCGGCTTTTTAGCACTTTGAAAATTGCTTATTGCACAGGGAGTAAGTGTGTTAGAAGTCTTTGTACAATTATGTGGTGGTATTGGCCTATTTTTGATTGGTATGACCATGATGACGGACAGCTTAAAAGATATGGCAGGGGAAACCTTGCGTATTTGGTTGTCTAAGTTCACAGGTTCACCCATTAAAGCTGTGCTTTCAGGCATCGGTTTAACTTTAATTGTACAGTCTTCTACGGCAACAACTTTAGCCACGATTGGTTTTGTTAGTGCGGGGATTCTTACTTTTGCTCAGGCAATTGGTGTCATTATTGGCGCGAATATTGGCACAACCAGTACGGGTTGGATGGTGGCATTTTTAGGTGTTAAATTTTCCATCACCAGTTTTGCATTACCTTTGCTGGGTTTGGGTGCAATGCTCAAATTATTTAGTCAGGGGCGAGTTGCATTATTTGGAATGACATTGGCAGGTTTTAGTCTGATTTTCCTTGGCATTGATATGTTGCAAGTTGCCATGTCAGGTTTTGCTGAACGTGTCGATTTATCAGTATTTTCAAGTAGATCTTTGATTGCGCTACTCAGTTTGGTTTTGGTCGGTATTATCATGACCATTCTGTTGCAATCTTCAAGTGCTGCAATTACCGCGACCTTAGCAGCATTGGCCAGTGGTGCGATTGATTTGCAACAGGCTTTAGGTTTGGTGATTGGACAGAATATTGGTACGGTGGCGACAGCCATTATTGCTGCAATTGGTTCAACTGCAAATGCCAAACGTACTGCAGCGGTTCATGTGATTTTTAACATCATTTCAGCCATTTTTGCTTTTATTATTTTAAAACCGTTATTTCTTGAGCTAACACAAAATCAACGTCTTATGGCAACATGGGACAATGTGGTGATTGTTGCTGCATTTCATACAGCATTCAGTATTTCTGGTACTTTGATTATTTTGCCTTTTATCCGTCAGTTCGAAAAACTGATTATGAAAATTATCCCAGATCAAACTCAATCGGTTTTATGTTATCTCGATCAAGCGAGTTTATCTGTGCCCGCCTTGGCTATTCATGCTGCATCAAAGGTGATTTACCATAGTTTGTATGACGTTTTGGTGATGCTAAAACTGGCTATCCAAGAGGGAAGATTACCTTCAAAAGTACGTTTATTACAGCTAGATGAAGTACTCATTCAAGTCCAACGCTATTTGGAAGAAATGTCGATTTCAGAAAATGAAGCCGATCAACAGCGTTTAATGGCGATGCTTCGTTTGATGGTGTATTTACGTGTTTTACGAAGTGATTTGGAAAATATTACTTTAGCAAAAGAAATACGCACCCAACCTGCAATTTATCAAGTTGGCTTAGATTTTGTACAAATTCTTGATGAACATCTAAAAGAAATGGATGATTTTGATGTGCATAAACATGTACTAAGTCTAAATACCGAATTATCTAATTTGAAAAAATGGACAGAAGATCAACGTGCCGAAAACCGTGAAAAAGTGCTGCAATATATTGCCGTGAATCAGCTCAATGCTGCGACAGGTTTAGAGTTGTTGGCGGCACAACGTTGGTTGGATCGCGTGATTGCGCATGCACAGCGCTTAGCTAACGTGTTGGTTGAAAATTCACGTAAACCAAGTTAATGATTTTAGGCTATTTTTTCGATAGTTACTTTTATATTTAAAAATAGCCTAAGCGAATTCACTTTTAATCTCAATCAAGCGTATAATTTGAGCATCGTTTTTTACAGTATTTTTTCAATGACTCCAGCAGCTAAACTTTTAAAAGCCAAGAAAATTCAATTTTCTATGCATGAATATGAACATGATCATAATGCTAAAAGTTTTGGTTTAGAAGCTGCGGAGAAGTTAGGCTTAGATGTCACAGAAGTATTTAAAACTTTATTGGTCAGTGATGATAAGCATTATTTTGTGGCGATTTTACCTGTCCATTACCAATTAAATCTTAAAAAAGTTGCGGCTGCTTTTCAGTGTAAAAAAGTACACATGGCTGATCCTAAAGGTGCTGAGCGTTTGACAGGTTATTTGGTTGGGGGCATTAGTCCAATTGGGCAGAAGAAACAACTGAAAACAGTGATTGATGCATCCGCTCAACAGCTTGCAACTATGTATGTGAGTGGAGGGAAGCGGGGATTAGATATTGGTTTAACACCAAGCGATTTGGCAAAAGTTTTAAATGCTAATTTTGTAGATATTGTAGATGCATGATATGTTGAACTTTATATTGTTTTGAGTCCAAAGCACACAGATGCTTGTTCTTGTATGAATGTAGCAACTATTCCTATTCGTTTCATCTCAGTGATTCTTGTTCCAAGCGACCATTTAATAACAAAAAAAGTTATCTTTAAGCAATAAATAGGGTAATTAAAAACTCGTATTGATGATTTTTTAACAAACTAAATTTTATGTTATATTAGTGAAAGTTAAGAAATTCTGAGAGGTGCAGTATGGGTAAGCGTCTTAAAGACTACACAATCGAAGATCGAAAAGCTCGTCCAATGTGTCCAGCTAAACCTATTGACTTTGGTGATGATGAGACTACCAATCGCATTATGTTAGATGCTGCTAAACGTGTAATTCGTCGGCATAAAAAAGAACTTATTGCGCTTGCTCACAAATGAGTCTAATGCCCTCAACTTTTGTCGTTGCTGTCTATTTTGATATATCTTTATTACGTTATGAGGCAGTCATTTAGAATGACTAAATTTTCTGCCTTATGACTTAATATCAGCCAAAAACTTGCGAAATCTCTCTCACATCGCAAACATAGACGAATAGTCAGATGAAGTTTACAAAACTTACAAGAGAATAGTTGAATAATAATTACAATAATATATTATAAAAACATATATTGTTTTGGGTGTTCAAAATGCATGATTATCTGCTGGCATTAATCGGTGGTGGATTGCTTGGTCTTGCAGTCGTGGGCTATTTATATGTTCATGGTCGTATTGCAGGCATTAGTGGTTTACTGGCTCAAGTATTAAATCCGCAAACGCTGTTCAAAACGCCTGCATTGTGGTTTGTGTTAGGTATTTTCATTGTGCCTTTTTTCTATGGCATCGTGGCTCAACCTAAAGTTGAATTGAATGCAAGCCCATTGATGATGATTGTGGCGGGATTGTTGGTTGGTTTCGGTACTCGTTTGGGTTCGGGTTGTACCAGTGGACATGGTATTTGTGGCATGAGTCGTTTATCTAAGCGCTCCATTGCAGCAACAGCTACCTTTATGTTAGCTGGCTTTATTACCGTTTATGTTATCCGCCATATCACAGGAGCATTCTAAATGAAAAATTTCTTAGCCTTTGTTTTCGGTGGTATTTTTTCAGCTGGATTGATTCTTTCTGGTATGTCGAATCCTGAAAAAGTTTTAAACTTCCTCGATCTTTTCGGTACATGGGATGCAAGTCTGGCATTTGTTATGATGGGTGCAATTGCGGTTGCCTTTATTCCATTCCAAAGAATTATGCGCCAAGCTGAACCAAAAACCATTTTAAATGAACCAATTGATTTGCCTAAACAAACTCAAATTGACTCTAAACTGATCACAGGTAGTTTTATTTTTGGTATCGGTTGGGGCGTTGCAGGAATTTGTCCAGCGCCAAGTCTAACCTTGATTGGTTTAGGTTATTATCAAGCAATCTATTTTATTGTTGCAATGTTGGTGGGGATTCTCATTCATCGTAAGGTTGCAGGAGCATAAGATGCACGCAGATATTCAGCATTTTTTTGATGAAAATACTAATACATTCAGTTATGTGGTAAGTGATCCTGTAACGCGTCAATGTGCCATTATTGACAGCGTGTTGGATTATGACCCTGCATCTGCGACTACTTCAACAATTCATGCCGATGAAATCATTGCTTACATCCAAAAAAATGAATTAACGGTTGAATGGATTTTAGAAACGCATGTGCATGCCGATCACCTGACAGCTTCTCAATATTTAAAAGAGCAGTTGGGTGGTAAAATTGCCATGAGCCATAAAATTTCGATTGTGCAAGAAACATTTAGTGCTATCTATAACTTGGATATCAAGTATTTCAATTCACATCAATCATTTGATTATCTGTTTGACGATCATGAAACTTTTACGATTGGTGAATTACAAGCCTATAACATCCCTACACCGGGGCATACGCCTGCTTGTTTAAGCTATGTGATCGGTGATGCTGTATTTGTAGGTGATACTTTGTTTATGCCTGATTATGGTACGGCACGTTGTGATTTCCCGAAAGGCAGTGCAGGGCAGTTGTACGATTCTGTGCAAACGCTATACGCATTGCCTGAAGAAACACGAGTGTTCTTATGCCATGATTATCTACCAGAATCACGTGAACAATATGAACATGAAACACTGCTCAAAACTCAAAAAGAGCAGAATATTCATATTCATACAGGGGTAAGCAAAGCTGAATTTATTGAGATGAGAACTCAGCGTGATGCTACTTTAACGATGCCTAAATTGATTCTGCCATCAATTCAAATCAATATGGACGCAGGTAAGTTCCCACAACCTGAGGCCAACGGCATTCGTTATTTGAAGTTGCCTTTGAATTATTTTAAATAAAATTTTAAGAAAAGTTCATCTTGTATGTTATTGCTTAGGCTCACACAAATAGCCTAAGCAATATTATAAGTTTCACCGTAAAAAGCACATATAAAATTTGATTTATAAACTCAAAACTCATTAAATAGATCAATCATTTGAATTCAAGTTTAGAGTCTATTTTATGTTGTTAAATTATCAAATCACGCAAAATCAGCCTGAATCTACATTGCCACCTTTGGTTTTTATTCATGGTTTATTTGGTAGTTTGAGTAATTTAGGCATGCTCGCACGTGCATTTCAAGAACAGCGCACCGTAATTCAATTAGATGTGCGCAATCATGGTAAGTCTGCGCATTGTGATGACATGAATTATGCAGCAATGGCACAAGATGTTTTAGAAACGTTGAACAGCTTGAATATCGAACAGTTTTCTGTGGTTGGGCATTCAATGGGCGGTAAAGTTCCAATGACTTTAGCTCCTCTGGCTGCTGGGCGTTTACAGCAATTGGTTTTATTGGATATTTGTCCTTTTGCTTATCCTGAAAATCGTCACGATCAAATTTTTACAGCCTTGTTTGCTGTGCAAGATGCACAAGTTGAAAGTCGCCAAGCGGCAATGGAAATTATGCGTGAGCATCTTCAAGAAGAAATGGTTGTGCAATTTTTGATGAAGTCATTTAGCAAAGGGCAATGGTTATTTAACTTAAATGCGCTACATGAACATTATGCCGAAATTTTGTCATGGCAGACGGTGCATAGTGATGTCAATACTTTGTTTATTCGTGGCGGTAATTCACCTTATATTGAGTTACCTGAGCATTATGCCGCTATTCAAGCACAGTTTCCTCACGCAAAAGTTGAAACAGTCGCTCATGCAGGGCATTGGTTGCATGCCGAAAAAACCGCAGAAGTATTGGCATTCATGACTGAGTTTTTAGATTAATCTTGTCTAGTATTTTGCATCATTCGATGATCTAAAATGATCTCAGTTTTTAAATCAATTTTTAAACCAATACTCCATTTGGAGTATTGGTTTTTTATTCATACTGATCTGCATAGATGAACGGTTTAGCTTTTATTCTCAACAATAAAAAAGAGCTGACGTTGAATCATCAGCTCTTTATTTTAAACTTAAGCAACCTTAATTACTTATGCTTTTTCTTCTTCATTGCCAGCAAGTTGCTTTAGCAAATGCTTTTCAAGATAGTGAATATCCATTGCTTGTTTGCAGAAGTTTTTATCTTGCAGAATCAAGTCTTTGTGCAAAGGAATGTTGGTTTTAATTCCTGTTAAGATAGTTTCATCCAAGGCTTGACGCATACGCGCAATACTGGTTTCACGATCTTTACCATGCACAATCAGTTTAGCAATCATTGAGTCGTAATACGGCGGAATGCTATAACCTTCGTAGATGTGTGAATCTACACGAACACCTGCACCACCTGGGGCATAGAAGTGTTCAATTTTACCCGGTGAAGGTACGAAGGTGGTTGGGTCTTCTGCGTTAATACGACATTCGATTGCGTGACCACGAATTTCAACCTGATCTTGCTCAATGTCTAAACCTAGACCTGCAGCAATACGCAATTGTTGTTCAATGATGTCAATGCCTGTCACCATTTCAGTTACAGGGTGCTCAACTTGAACACGTGTATTCATTTCAATGAAGAAGTATTCATCATCTTCAAATAAGAATTCGAAAGTACCTGCACCACGGTATTGCATTAACTTACATGCATTAACACACGCTTCTAAAATATCGGCACGTGCTTGTTCTGGTAAGTTAGGTGCTGGCGCTTCTTCAAGCACTTTTTGGTGACGACGTTGTAAAGAACAGTCGCGGTCATAAAGGTGAATCGCGTGACCATTACCATCAGCCAATACTTGTACTTCTACGTGACGTGGCTTTTGTAAGAAACGTTCCATATAGACCGTGTCATCACCAAACCACATTTCTGCATCACGTTGAGCCGCTTGAACTGATTCAAGCAGGGTGTCTACGCGCTCTACAATACGCATACCACGACCACCACCACCAGCAGCCGCTTTTACAATGAGCGGGAAACCAATTTCTTTGGCTTCAGCTAAAGCATTGTGTGGTGTAACGGCGTGTGCTGAACCCGGTACAGTTGGTACGCCAGCTTTACGCATTGCAGTAATTGCAGAAACTTTGTTACCCATTAAGCGAATATGCTCAGGGCGTGGACCAATGAAAATGAAACCTGAACTTTCTACAATTTCAGCAAATTCGGCATTTTCAGCAAGGAAACCATAACCAGGGTGAATGGCGTCTGCACCTGTAATTTCTGCTGCAGTAATAATTGCAGGAATATTCAGGTAACTTTCACTGCTCGCACCCGGACCAATACACACGGCTTCATCACAAAAGCGTAAGTGCATTAGATCTTTATCGGCATCAGAATAGATACCTACGGTTTTGATCCCTAAAGTTTTGCAAGCTCGGGTGATGCGCAGGGCAATCTCACCACGGTTTGCAATTAAAACTTTTTGCAACATTGTGAATCCCCGAGGTCTTAAGCGCGGTAGCGGAAGAGTGGTTGACCAAATTGAATCACTTCGCCATTTTTAACTAGAATTTCTTCAATCACGCCACTTTGAGTTGCTTCAATTGGGTTCATGATTTTCATTGCTTCAATAATACCAAGCGTTTCACCAGCAGAAACAGTTTGACCCACTTTAATAAATGGTGCTTCACCTGGGCTTGGTGCTGCATAGAACACGCCAACCATTGGAGAAGTTTCAACAGCACCACGTGGTGAAGATTTAGGTGCAGATGGTACTTCTGCAGAAGGTGCAGGCATTGCAGGAACTGCTGCCGCTACTACTGGACTGCGACGAGTTAATGCAATCGACTGATCGCCTTCTTTAACTTCAATCGCTTGTAAGTCAGATTCAATCATCAAGTCGATGAGTTTCTTGATTTTACGAATATCCATGGACAGTATTCCTAGTTTAAGATTGTGTAGTAGGTTGAATTTTTTCAAGAACAAAGTCGAGTGCTGCGGCATAGCCTTTTGCGCCTAAACCGCAAATCACACCAATGGCTTTGTCTGATAAATATGAATGATGTCTAAACGCCTCACGTGCATGCACATTCGACAAATGGACTTCAAGAAATGGAATAGCGACCCCTAACAAGGCATCACGTACCGCAACAGAGGTATGCGTTAATGCAGCAGGGTTAATAATGATATATTGTGTGCCATCTAACGCGGCTTGATGAATTCGGTCTACAATTGCGCCTTCCCAATTACTTTGGAAAGTATCTATAGAAATTGATGCTTTTTGCGCTTGTGAAATGAGCTGTTGATTTATATCCTCAAGAGTGAGGTAACCATAAACTTCGGGTTCACGCTTTCCTAGCAAATTTAGATTCGGTCCATGAATAACCAAAATGGTCGAACTCATTCCGCTTGCTCCAATAAATAATTGCAATAATACTTTGCAAGATGTCTGCAAAGTTTGCTAATTATGGCATAAAATTCCACATTTTTTTTGTAATTTGTTTAATTTGACGTAGAAAGCGTGTGCCAAAATGAGGCTCTATAATGAAAACTTTGCAGGGAATTCGCAATGTTAAAAAATTACATTTTTAGTTTTTTTTGCTGATTTTTATATTATAAAACAACTGACCAAATCTATTCATTTGTTTTCTGTAACGACTGATCAAGCGAGTGACTTGAACTGGTTTGATTCGGAATGTCAAAGCCAGAAAACAACCAACATCAATATCGCATTTCTTTATAGCATGATATTTCGTTGCTGTTTATAAAAAATGGCGATTCCATTTTTTCAGTTCATTCAAAGTAGATGACCACACAAACTG
Source organism: Acinetobacter sp. YH01003 (assembly GCF_013420525.1). Classification (NCBI taxonomy): domain Bacteria; kingdom Pseudomonadati; phylum Pseudomonadota; class Gammaproteobacteria; order Moraxellales; family Moraxellaceae; genus Acinetobacter; species Acinetobacter sp. YH01003. The sequence continues at coordinate 9,513 of NZ_VOXY01000020.1, forward strand.
CAGTGGATCATCTAATACGTTTTGTGATCATCGTTCAAGTGGTTATGGATTCGATAGAAAGATCATTTCGATAATAAGATATTTTAAAAATTCAACTTTATTTAAATAAAACATGAGCTTAAATGGAATGCTTTGATTGATATATTTATCTATATTTTAGTCTGGAATAGATGCTCCTACGCTGCGTATTATATTTTGAGTGGGGTGCTGTTGGTTTTATGTACACTTTAATTAAGTTGTAGATTGATCACAAGACCAAGCACATGCACGATCTGCACGGATATCTACCTCATTTAAAAATATGACGTGGTATCGAACAAAAAAACGGTGATGAAAGTTTCAGCAATTTTTTCTAGCCAATGTTCTTCTACTCAATAGCCCGCAGCATCTACATCATAGATAAAATTTTAGAACGCATTGACCTTTTATTTCAAAAATCACCTTAAAAATGGCGTTATCGTAAAGTAGAGCAATATGTTCGGTATTGGCAAAAGTTAAGTGATCTTGTTCTGAATCTTGCTTTATTTGCTGTTAAAGCTCAGAAAAGCTTAATCCGTCTGTTGTTTCTCTGTTGCAGAAGGTGCTGCATCAAAACTGACAATCACTTTTAAACCTTGCGGTTGGTTAGCCTGAAATTGAAGTAGGTAGCCATATTGCTCTAATAATACTTTGACTAGAGTTAGACCTAAGCCATAGCCTTGTTTATGCGCAGATTTACGCCAAAAACGCTGAGTCAGAATGGTAAAATCATCTTCATTCAGGCTTTTGCCTTGGTCTGCAATGATCAATTGCAGGTCTTGCATATAAATTTGAATGTTTGGCGCATCCTCTGCATGCAAATAAGCATTTTGAATCAAGTTTTTCAGTACCATGTGCAACGCAGGCGCTGGAATATTAATGTGTTGTGCTACCAAACTCGCCCAATCAATCTGTAATTTCGCTGATAAATTGGGATATTCCACAGTCAGTTCCGACAAGACTGTTTCTAATACGCTACGCATATCTGCATGGCTATGTGCCGCTTGAATACCTGCTTCAGTTTGACTGAGCAATAACAGTTGTTCCAAAAGTTGTTGATAACGTTGGATGCTGCGTTCTGCGTGTTTTAAATTGTCGATGACTTTGGCTGTATCTTGGGCAGATGCGGTTTGATTCAACATCAATTGGCTCAGTTGCACATGCGTTTTAATAGCCGTTAACGGCGTGCGCAGTTCATGCGCAGCAAATGCACTAAAGTTTTTTTCGTGTTCCAGACTTTTATGTAGGCGTTCAATCAGCATCAATAAGTTATCGACAAAAGGCTGAATTTCTTTAGGAATTTTTTGTGATCTCAGTTCAATTAAATAACGAGAAGCTTCATCTAAAGATTGTTTTTTCTGAATTAAGTGGCGGGTGATGTGATCGAGCGGTAAAAACTCCAGACGGATAATCCACAAAATTAGCAAAATACAAATAATCAAAGTAAGCAGTAAAGGAATCAGTACCGACTGTAAAATTTGTTTAAGTAGGTTTTGCCGTAACTGAATTTTTTCAGCCACCACCACCTGAACTTCACCTTCACGCAGTACATAACTACGCCATTGCAGTCCATTTTCTGTCCATGTGCTGAAACCGACTTGTTGGTTTTTTAAATTTTTCGGTGCGCCTTGAGTGCGTGCAATCACATGCTGTGGTAATGAAACATCGGCACGGAAAATAGAGACTTCACAAGCAATTAAACTATGTAGCAAGGCATTTTCTGATTCGGCATGCAAACTTTCTGTGAGTTGTTCTAGGGGCAGTTGCTGAATCAGGCGGGCGACCATACGGGCTGAGGTAGAAAGTCGTTCATCCAGCGTATTTTGTAAGCGTTGTTCCAAGTCATGGTAGAGCCATGCAAAGACAATCACCCACAGCAAAATAAATGCACAGCTGATGGTCGATACCAAACGCCATTTCAGACTGTAGTTTTTCATGTCAGCAGCTCAGGTTTAAAGATGTAGCCGACACCACGCACCGTTTGAATAAAATCGGGGTGGATTTTATGCCGTAAATGGTAGATATGCACATTTAAGGCATTGCTTTCGATACTGTCTTGAAAGCCATACACTTTATCTATCAGTTCTTCATTTTTTAAGATTTGGTTCGGATGCCGTAAAAAGGTTTCCAATAGGCTATATTCACGGCGTGAAAGCTGAATGTTTTGTGAATGCCAACTGACTTCTTGTGTATCGAGGTTCATGTGTAACTGACCACTTTGCAGTTGGTTCGATGAATAACCACGATGACGGCGGCTTAATGCATATACACGGGCAATCAGTTCATTTAATTCAAAAGGTTTAGTTAGGTAGTCATCTGCTCCTAAGTTGAGCGCCTGTACGCAGTCTTGAGTATGATTCCGCGCGGTTAATACCAATACTGGAATATGAATGGCATCTTTACGCCAGTTTTCGAGTAACTGTAAACCATCTTGGTCAGGCAGACCTAAATCGAGCAGGCACAGATCTACCGCACTATGACGTATGAAGTAATCGGCATCGCGCGCGTTATTCACGTGTTCGACTGAAATACTTAAAAATTCGAGTGCTGCCACAATACTTTGGGCAATATAAGGATCATCTTCCACCAAAACGACGAACATATTTGCTCCTATACCACAGTCAGCCCAATATATGACACATCTCGATCACGCCACAAATTTAGATTAGGCACCTACAATGCTCAAGTTTACAAAGAAAAATCTTTATTAATGTTCTCTTAATCTACACTTACCGATAATACAGTCAGTTTTTTAATTTTTAGTATAAATACATGATTTTTATTCGCGTCATTGCTTATTTTGTGTTGAGTCTGTGTGCGGTGTGGGTCAATGCTGCCAATGAATTTTTAGCGTCCGATCAAGCTTTTAAGTTTCAGGCGACGTCATTGTCTGAACAAACGGTTGAACTGAAATGGGATGTCGCACCGCATTACTATTTATATCACGATCAATTCAAAGTCAGTCAGGCTCAAAAGCCGCTTGCTTTTAAATTGCCTGCAGGGCAGGAAAAAGATGATCCGACTTTCGGGCTGACACGTGTGCATTATGGGCAAGTGACAACACAGATTCAGGTGAAGCCTAATCAGCAATATCAAATTACTTGGCAAGGCTGCGCTGAAGATGGTTTGTGTTATCCCGTACAGCGTAAAACGATTCAAACCGATGCCGATGGTTTATTGCCACAGCATAATTTAAGTGCGGGCAAAGGTAATTTACTTCAGCAACTCAATCAGAATAATCAGGCTGCTTTAAACACTAACTTAAATGATGCAGATAAGCATCAAGCCAATGGTTCTAGTACACAAAAACAAGTTACGACAACTGCAAATACTGTAACGACAAAAGAACTCAAACTTGAACAGCAAACGCTAGAAAACAAAGCACAGCTTGCTGAAAATGCGGTTGCTGTAACACAAGCTGATCCTAAACTTACCCCTGAATCAGTAGAAAACGTTGATTTAGCAAATTCCTTAGAGATTGAAAATACAGATACGGCATTGACAGACAATACATTCGCTGCATCAGCCAATTCAAGCAATACGGAAACAGCCAGTAGTACGAGTCTGAATCAGCAATGGAACAATGATCAATTTTTCCTGAATTTATTGTCTGGGCAAGGGTTGTTACTGAATGCGTTTATCTTTTTAGGTTTTGGGGTATTACTGGCTTTTTTACCGTGTTCATTGCCGCTGATTCCAATTCTTTCTGGCATTTTGGTGCAGCGCAATACAGGCTATAAAGCGGCAGCAATTGCGATCACCTTTATCGTCAGTATGGCGCTAGTCTATGGCTTGATGGGCGTTGTTGCGTCACACATTGGTTATAGCGTACAGCGTTGGTTCCAAAATCCCGTAGTGATTGCAGTTTTTGCTATGTTGTTTGTGCTCTTTGCTTTAAACCTGTTTGGACTGTATCAGTTGTCATTACCACAAGCAGTGTTACAGCGTTTAGATCGTATTCAGCAATATCAAAAAGGCGGTACTTTATTGGGTGCGGGCGTTATGGGGGTGATTTCTGCACTGATTGTCGGGCCATGTATGAGTGCGCCTTTAGCGGGAGCATTGCTGTACGTCTCACATTTGGATCAAGCAGCATTGGGTGGTTTATATTTGTTCCTGCTCGGTTTAGGTATGGGAATTCCTTTACTTATTGCCAGCGTGTTTGGCGCGAAATATTTGCCAAAGCCAGGTTTGTGGATGGAACGGCTAAAATTTAGCTTTGGTTTTATCATGTTGGCAATGGCTTTGTATTTTGCTCGTCCGCTATTTTCTGTGACTTGGTACTATGTTGCTTTTGCTGTGGTGTTATTTGCCTTCGCTGCATATTTAATTGCAATTTTGCGCCACGTGTTACATCGTCCACAGCGTTTTTCGTTATTGGCTTTGGTGGCAGTAATCGCCAGTAGTGGAATTTGGCATGTCAATCAGAGTATTGCCAGTGTCAATGCGCAGGTACAAGCAGACCAATTACAGCCATGGATCAAAGTACGCACAGAACAAGAGTTGAATGCAGCTTTGGCCGCACATGCTCATCAAAAGATTGTGATTGATGTCTATGCCGATTGGTGTGTGGCGTGTCAGCCGATTGAGCGTGATGTGATTCCTCGTACCGATGTGCAAGATGCTTTAAAGCATGTGGTGCGGATTAAACTCGACTTAACCGAACAGCATCCTTCACAAGATGCCTTATTGAAAAAATGGCAGATTTTAGGGCCGCCAACGTTGTTATTTTTGGCAGATCCACAACGGGAACAACGTGAATTGCGTCTAACAGGTGCTTATAACGCAGCGCAATTGATTCAAAATATTCATCAACTGCAAGAGGCTGCGCCATGATTCAATCCGCAGTCTTGCAGTTAGGCATGTTGATGATTCCATGGCCATTGGTGTTTTTATTGCTAGGACTGATTGTCGTCTTTGCAATGGGTAAATTTTTTCAGCGTCGTTATACATGGAATGCACAGACTTGGACAGGTTATCAGGATGCATTATGGAATGCGCTGTGGATTGGTGCTTTAGTTGGGCGGGCAGTTTTTGTGTTGCAGCATTATGAGCTGTACTTTGCCAACCCGATTGATATTTTAAAAATTCAGGACAAAGGCTTTCATCTGATTGCCGCAGTTATGGCAGGTGTGGCGTGGTTTGTCTGGAAAAATCGCGCTATTCAACGTGTTGTTCTGGCATGGGCAGTTGCGCTCTTTATTACAGTACAAGTTGTAGGTTGGAGTCTTATCCAACCTTTGCAGACGCAGCATGCCTATCCCAATCTAGTATTGCACAACCTAGCGCAACAACCTCAAGATTTAGCTCAATTTTCAGGTCAGCCCACCGTGATTAATCTCTGGGCGACTTGGTGTCCAGTTTGTCACCGTGAAATGCCTGTTATGCAACAAGCACAGCAAGATTTCCCTGAGGTCAATTTTGTATTTGCCAATCAAGGCGAATTTGCAGCAGAGATTCAAGCCTATTTACAGAAACATCGATTTCAGTTTGAACACGTGTTATTAGACCCTGCAGCTCGTTTAGGACAACACTTCAATATGTTCGGTTTGCCAAGTACTTTGTTTTTTAATGCACAAGGAGAATTGGTCGATCATCACATGGGTGAATTGACCAAGCCGATGCTGCAGCATTATCTGAAAAAAATACAAGCGAATCCATAAACGCGCTCTTAACGATTTGAAAGAAAACCCGCCGTGAAGCCAAAATTAAGGACAATCAATATGACATCTAACATCAAAAATAACATGCTGAAACTGGCGATAGGTATGAGTCTTGCCAGTAGTGTGAGTATGCTGCAAGCACAGGACAGCTTAAAACAGCACATTGAAAAAGAAGGTTTTAAGTTTGTGCAGCAAATTCAGGCACCTGCACAAATGACAGGTTGGGCAGGGCATATTGAACAAAGTCCTGCGACAGTGTTTATTTCCAATGATCAGAAATACTATATTGTAGGCACTTTGTTTGATGCACAAGGCAATAATTTAACAGTTGATGCCTTAGACCGTTATGTGAAAAAGTCGGTACTTGAAGATGTGTGGCAAAGTCTGGAACACGCCACTTGGATTCAGGATGGGCAAACCAGTGCTGAAAAAATTGTCTATGTGTTTTCAGACCCGAATTGTCCGTATTGTCATACCTTTTGGAAGCAGGCACGTCCGTGGGTGGAATCTGGAAAAGTTCAGTTAAGACACATTATTGTGGCGGTGATCCGAGCTGAAAGCAAAGGGCAGGCGGCGACTTTATTAATGGCGAAAAACCCACAGCAGACCTTTAATGAGTTCCATCGTCAATACGGACAAAAAAAGCTGATCGAGCAAAAAACTGTGCCTGTACATGTAGAAAAAACCTTAGAACAGAATCAGGCACTGATGGATAAATACGAGTTCTTTGCCACACCTGTTGTGCTTTGGAAAAATAAACAGGGCGAATTACAGTCGGTACAAGGAATGCCAAAATCTATGAAAGATGTGTTTGAGTGATTTTAAAAATTTCCGAGCAAATATCTAACTGAATATTCAAATCTAAAGCGCAAAAAAGCTTGCTCTAATTGCATTGGAGCAAGCTTTTTGATGTAAAAGATTCAGTCTTTTATTTCTGAATACGAATCGCAAATTGAATGACGTGGGATTTGCCCTGATGCAGTTTGCCTTCTGAGCGTTCTACATCGCCCACAAAGAAATGAATCAGATGATCGTGTTTAAAATGGCTTAAAAACTCGATAGGATCGTACAGCATTTCTACTGCACGTGGGCCGCCCGTTTTATATTCTAGCTGACGAGTAGAATACAGCTCACCAACAAATAAACCGCCGTTGACCAAAGTTTCGCGCACGCCATTTAACACTTTTTGCTGTGTTTCAGGGTTAAAGTGACCAAATACGCAAATCACGTTGTCATATTGATTCGCTGGCCAATTCACCTGACTTAAATCTTGCTTTCGTGTATTTAGACTTAAACCACGTTGCTGTGCATAGCCTTGGGCCTTATCTAAAGCAACTTGCGAGTAGTCCCACAAATCTGCTTCAAATGCTTGCCGATTGGCTTGTGCCAAAGCGGCCAAATATAACAAGTTACGACCTTCACCTTCGGCCAAGCCCAAAGTTTTGCCGTGAATAGGCAGTTTTTGCGTAATGTCCTGAATGAACGCATTGGCTTGTTCACCATAAATATGGTCATGTTGGCTATAGCGTTCATCCCATTCATTATGGATATTTGACATAGTTTCGACTCGGTAAATAATTTGATGCTGTTATTCGGCTGTAGATGGAGAAAACTCTTTAAATGCTGCCACGGCGTTTGCGGCATACATGAGTGATGGGCCACCGCCCATATAAACAGCAATACCTAAAATTTCATTCAATTCTTCAAAAGTCATGCCCATTTTGACCAAAGTTCTGACGTGAAAACCGATACAACCATCACAGCGTTGTGCCACACCAATTGCAAGCGCAATAAACTCTTTGGTTTTGGCATCAATTACGCCGTCTTTCATCGCAACTTGTGACAGGGCATTAAAGCTTTTAAGTAAATCGGGAGATTGTTCTTTAATGGATTTGATATTAGACGAAATTTCAACAGTGAGTTCGGTATATTTCATGTTGTTTCACCATCAAGCAGATTAGAACCTAAAGACAATATACCATACATTTAAATATATTATATTTGTATATATTAATTAGCAACTTTGCTTAAATTCAGTAAATCTGTATTTATAGCATTATCAATTCACCCAAATCACTTTATAATGTTGCCGCATATTCTGGAGTCGCTGTTAAATAGTTGCGATGACTTCAAACCTCATTTTTAAGTCTTATTCTCCCTCTTGATTCGGCTTATAAATCAATATTTTATAATTTTGTGTCTGAGTAGGCACATACAATAGGTGCCTGCATGGAAATTAAAGTCAATTATTTAGACAACTTGCGTCTTGAAGCTAAATTTGACGATTTTACCGTCATTGCCGATCAGCCCATCCGTTATAAAGGCGATGGTTCTGCGCCAGGCCCATTTGATTATTTCCTTGCGTCATCTGCATTGTGTGCTGCGTATTTCGTGAAGGTTTATTGCCAATCACGTGATATTCCAACCGATAATATCCGCTTATCTCAAAACAATATTGTCGATCCTGAAAACCGTTATAAACAGATTTTTAAAATTCAGGTGGAATTGCCTGCAGATATTTCTGAAAAAGACCGTCAGGGGATTTTACGTTCTATTGACCGTTGTACCGTAAAGAAAGTCGTGCAAACAGGCCCTGAGTTTGTGATTGAGCAAGTCGAAAGCATTGATGCCGATGCACAAGCTTTGCTGATGCCGAACTTGACTTCATCTCAAGCGACTTTTATTGCTGGTAAAGATTTACCGCTTGAAGAAACTATTGCCAATATGTCGGGTATTTTGGCAGGTTTGGGCATGAAAATTGAGATTGCCTCATGGCGTAATATCGTGCCAAATGTCTGGTCATTACATATTCGTGATGCGCAATCGCCAATGTGTTTTACCAATGGTAAAGGCGCAACCAAAGAAAGTGCATTAGCATCTGCTTTGGGTGAATTCATTGAACGTTTGAACTGTAACTTCTTCTATAACGATCAGTTCTGGGGTGAAGAGATTGCCAATGCCGAATTTGTGCATTATCCAAATGAAAAATGGTTTAAGCCTGGCCCAAATGGTGAATTGCCTAAAGAAATTTTAGATGAATATTGCTTAGAAATTTATGATCCTGAAGATGAGTTGCTGGGCACACATTTATATGACACCAACTCAGGCAATACTGAACGTGGTATTTGTTCATTGCCATTTGTGCGTCAATCCGATGGTGAAACGGTATATTTCCCATCAAATTTAATTGAAAACTTATATTTAAGTAACGGGATGAGTGCAGGTAACACGCTTGCAGAAGCTCAAGTGCAGTGTTTATCTGAAATTTTTGAACGTGCAGTGAAGCGTGAAATTATTCAGGAAGAAATGAGCCTGCCTGATGTACCGCAAGAAGTTTTGGCAAAATATCCAAGTATTGTGGCAGGTATTCAGGCTTTAGAAGAACAAGGTTTTCCAGTATTGGTGAAAGATGCGTCTTTAGGCGGTCAATTCCCTGTCATGTGTGTGACCTTAATGAACCCGCGTACAGGCGGTGTTTTTGCTTCGTTTGGTGCACATCCAAACTTTAAAGTCGCTTTAGAGCGCAGCTTAACTGAACTATTGCAAGGGCGTAGTTTTGAAGGTTTAAATGATTTACCACAGCCGACCTTTAGCACGAATGCGGTAACTGAGCCGAATAACTATGTTGAACACTTTATTGATTCTAGTGGTGTAGTGTCTTGGCGTTTCTTTAGCGCGCAGGCAGACCATGAATTTGTAGAGTGGGATTTCACCAACAATGGTCAATATAGCAATGTCGAAGAAGCTGAGGCTTTATTTGCGATTTTAGAAGAAATGGGCAAAGAATCCTATATGGCGATTTATGAACATTTAGGTGCAACTGCTTGCCGAATTTTAGTCCCTGATTATTCAGAAGTGTATTTGGTAGAAGACCTGATTTGGGATAATACCAATAAAGCTTTGCTGTACCGTGAAGACGTTTTAAATCTGCACCGTTTGGATGATGAGCAACTTGAAGCTTTAGTTGAGCGTTTGGAAGAATGTGAGCTAGATGACTATACCGAAATCAAAACCTTAATTGGCATTGAATTTGATGACAATACCGTTTGGGGGCAGCTCACTATCCTCGAATTAAAATTGTTGATTTATTTGGCATTAGAACAGTTTGAAGAAGCGAAAGATTTAGTCGAAGCATTCTTACAATACAACACCAATACCGTAGAACGTGGCTTGTTCTATCAATGTATGAATGTCGTGCTTGAAGTTATTTTAGATGATGAAATGGATATTGCCGATTATGCTGTCAATTTCCGCCGTATGTTTGGCAATGAACGTATGGATGCAGTCATGGGTTCTGTTGAAGGCACAGTACGTTTCTATGGTCTAACCGAAACCAATATGCAGCTTGAAGGTTTAGATCGTCATTTACGTTTAATCGACAGCTACAAAAAACTGCATAAAGCACGTGCCAAGTTTGTTGGGCTGAATAAAGACTAATCTTGCAGAAGTAGAACGCTGTTCTGATTTGAATCACCGTCCAAGAAAAAGACTCGGCTTTAAAAGTCCGAGTCAGGTATTATGGCAACAACATGGTGTTGCATTTCAAATGCTATCTAAGATTTGCTGTTGCTATAGGAAAGGCAAAATAATAACCCTCGTTGTTGAGGGCTATTTCATTTAAGCGAGATGGTCACGAACAAATTGAGGATCTAAAATAAACAATTTAATCAGTGATTGAGCTGCTCCTGAAGGTCTTCTAACACCTTGCTCCCAAGATTCCAATGTACGTTTAGAGATACCTAAAATTTTAGCAAATTGATCTTGAGTGAGTTCAGACTTTCTTCGTGCTAAAGCAACATCTGTTTCATTGATCACAGTTTTTCTTGCTGCGTTATTAGCAAGCATTTGTTTAACGCCTTCTAATAATTCAACATTTAAGTCTCGTTTTGCTTCTCGAGCTTCCAATTCTTTGTCACTTAATAAACGACTCATTTCAGTAACTCCGCTAATTGTCTAAGTGTCTTTTTCTCAAGTTGGGTAATTGTGTCTTTACTATATAAGGTCAATAACCAAATTTCGCCATTTGCTAAACGGTTGTAATAAATTACACGAACACCACCTTGTTTACCTTTACTCTTTCCACCCCATCGAATTTTACGAACGCCGCCAGTATCAGGTTCTACATCTCCTGCTGTAGGGTTCTCGGCAATGAAAATTTTAAAGTCATTGTATTGTTCTTCAGTCCAATAGTAGGGATATTCATTGGTAAAAAAAGTAGTCTCACAGATGGTATACATCAAACACCTTTATACTACTTTGTAGTGTTTAATTGTATACTACTTTGTAGTACTTTTAAGCATTAAATTAGGTCTCATATTGTGAGCTTTTTTAGCCCAATCAAATCACTGCTAATCACCAAGCGCCAATAAACCTTCCCAGCTAAAATAATTCGGGCTTAAATGGCTGCGCTGCATCGCCCAAGTTCGATCTTGCAATTTACATGCTCCAATGGCGAGTTTTTGCACACCAAATTTATTTTTCACGGTATCCAACACTTGCTGTAATTGTTCCTGTTTTTCAATGGCGTCAGTATCTGTAAGCAGGTCGTGAATATAGCTTTGTTTGGGTTCAAGTCCCTTTAAAATCACACCACATTTTTTAAAGGCAATTCCTTCCTGAAATAGCGTTGTCACATGCTTCATCATGGCTTTGTTCATGAGCAAAGCAGAATCTGTTGGCTCATTGAAAGCAATAGTGACCGATTGATTGTAAAAAACTTGGCGCGGATCAAAACGGTTAGATTGCGCAAAAATGATCATACAACCACATAAACTTTTTTCAGCTCTGAGCCTTTGCACAGCAGATTGTAAATAATCGCTCAGTGCTTCCGAAAGTGCATGAATGTCGGTGACTCGTTGTCCAAAAGAACGTGAGCTGATGATTTGATGTTTACTGGCTGTGGTTTGTTCTAGTTCAATACACGGCGTACCTGTTAGCTCCAATATGGTTTTTTTCATTAAAATTGAAAATTTACGTTGCATTTGCTCAGGATCACTAATTGCTAAATCAAATACAGAATGAATCTTTAAAGCATGCAGTTTTTTGGCAAGTTTTCGACCCACACCCCAGACTTCAGCAACATCAATGTGTTGAAATAAGGCTTCTTTGCTACATAAGTCCATATGGAGTAAATTACACACGCCGTTGAAATAGCGGTTTCGCTTAGCAAGATGATTGGCTAGTTTGGCTTCAGTTTTACTTTGACCAATACCAACACAAACAGGAAGAGCCAGCCATTTCCACAAGGTTGTTTTAATTTCCTGTGCAAGTGCGTTTAAATCGCGCTGAGAATATGAACTCAACTCAATAAAAGTTTCATCAATCGAATAAATTTCAACATCTTTGGCACTGACAAATTCTTGAATAATATTATTAAAACGTCTGGACATTTCTGCATAGAGCGCATAATTACTTGAAAAGACCGCAACATCATGTTGTTGAATTAATTCTTGAACTTGGTAAAAGGGCACAGCCATTTTAATGCCAAGTCGTTTGGCTTCTTCGGAACGTGACACCACGCAGCCATCGTTATTGGAAAGCACCACCACAGGACGATGATTCAGGTGTGGTTGAAACAACCGCTCACAGCTCACATAACAATTATTAATGTCAATGAGCGCAAAAACTTGCTCTAAAGCTTTCATGACTATTTTACTTATTCGGCTTTTTTATGCATTATTGTGGTGTTTAAACCATCAGGTTTTTCAAATTCCACGTGACCACAGCAAACACTTCAAAAGTTTGCCCATCTTTCAGGTAAATGCTGTCGTAGTCGGGGCTTTCTGCCTTGAGCCAAGCTTCGGGCAAAGTGGCAGGGTCGTAGTCTTCACCAAAATGTTCAGCCAATTCACTTTTGGACATTTTGGCTGTAATCATCAAGCGTTTAATAGTCAGGTCTTTTTGGTCGATTAATGCAACCACAATGCTGCGGTGTTTGGCTTCTTTACTGCGATCTACCAGTACAATATCGCCGTATTCAAGCCCTGCATTCACCATAGAGGTAGTGCGTACCACATTTAAAAAGGTCGCATTTTCATTAGAAATAAGATATTCATTCAGATCAATATTTTTATCAATATAGTCTTGAGCAGGCGAAGGAAAACCTGCAGGAATGGATTCTATTGTTACGGGAAGATGCAGCGTTTTTCTTTTAGCAAGCGCTTGAAAATCATGCTGATTCAGCAATTCAATTTGTTCAAGCAGGGCATTCAGGCTAGGGCTGGGTTTACCATCGCTGCCCATGATTTTTTGTAATGACGCCCAAGCAGCGTCAGAGAAGTAAATAGGTAACTTCTTAGACATGAGATTACTCCTACGCAACGAGGCGTGTTTGAAGTGAAATTTGATGTGTTGATAGCATAGCTGAAAACATGATTAAGATTCAATCTACGTGGATAATTGATTGCTAGATATAGATCACACTCTACGATTGCATAGCTATACAAACACAAGCCTTTCCGTTAGGATTTTTCTATCGCAGCAGCATATTTAGAGATTGGCATGCATATTGTTGAAGACATTTATTTAACGAAAGAAGAAGTTGAATCTTTACTGTTGGGATTAATCAATTCACAACTTGAACCTGAGTTTTTAATGCAGGATTTCATTAAACATCAGGTCTGGTCTTTGGCTGAATATTTTAAGCAAAATACTGAACATGAAATTGATTTTGCGCAAATCAGTTGCCCGATTAAAGTCAAAGCGGAATATCAAAATCATCGTTTAAAACGTCATTTTCTGGTTGAGTTTCATCTGACCACCACACCTTTTTTTAATTATGAGCCAGAAGAAAATAGCGTGGCTTACTCCTACATGATGAAAGATTTTTATCTGACCGATATTATTTTTTATGATGCCTATACGGGTGAAAATTTGCAGGCTTGGATGCAAAAAAGATTCGTGATTTTGCAGGGTGAACGTGAAATAGAAGTGAATTCATTGTCATGGTATGCAGATTACAATTTGCCGCAAGTTACACAAAATATGGTGTCTTTTGTGAGTGAAGCTGCTTATGACACAGGTTTAGATCAGATTGTAGATGAAGTGAATTTGCGTTTACGACAAGCCAAGACCGTTAATTAAATAGCTATCATCTATCTAAAAAATGATTATTTGAGATGGATGGCAGGGAATATACGATTACACAATGCTGATCAGGTTAAGGAATATCGAAAATGACCACAATCACACATGATTTAGGTCATGGCATGGGGAATGACTGGGAATATAAAGATTGGGCACATCTGACTGTCTCAGAATTACACAACCTGCAACCGTATTACCCATGCTTGCAAGGGGGTATTCAAATTCTGTGGTGCAGTCCGCGCCCATTTTCATCAGCCGCAGTGATTGAAGTCACGCAGGATGCAGTCAGTACAGATAAAATAGGAAGTCGCTCGTATTTCATTAAACGCAGTCATCGTTCATTTCGTAATGCGCAAGATATTTTGCAAGAGCATGCTTTTTTGCGACATTTAGCCAGTAAAAACATTCCTGTTGCGACATTAATTGCCTCGAATTGCGGACTGACCGCTTTAGAAATGGGCGACTGGACTTATGAAGTCTACGAAAAAGCAGCAGGTTTTGACTTATATGTCGATCAGCAATCTTGGACGCCGTTTTTCTATACAGAACATGCTGCAAAAGTGGGAAGTTTGCTTGCCAAATTGCATGTCGCCATGCAGGATTTTCCTGAGTTACATGGCAGATCGGCGCGTTATTTGGTATCGAATCAGCAGCTTTTAGAAAGTGAAAATATTGTAACGGCTATTCAGCAACGTATTCAAAATAGCCCTGAATTGAGCCGTTATTTTGCCGATAAAAACTTAGACGCCGTTTTTTTAGAGCGTGTATCTCAGACGCATCATAAAATTAAGCATATATTGCAGCAGACCACTAAAATTTGGACGCATAATGATTTGCATGCTTCCAATCTGTTTTGGTCTGCGCAAAGTGCCGATGCCAATATTACAGCGGTAATTGATTTTGGTTTATCAGATCGAAATTCAGCGCTTTATGACCTTGCGGTCACGATTGAGCGTAACTTTATAGATTGGCTGGCTTTAGAACATACATCACAAATCAATATTGACGAAGCGGGTTTAAGCGCGTTTTTACAAGCGTATTTTGCAGAAATACATCCACAACAAGACTTTAGTATTTTGCCAGAGTTGCTAAAAATTGTGCATTTGGATTTCGCATTTTCAGAGCTTGAATATTTTGTCGGAATTACCCAAAACCTGAAACATGCCGATGCTGCTTATTATGATTGGATTGTTGGACATGTAAATTGGTTTTTTGCAGAGCAAGGACAGCAATTTACCCAGACTTTTACTCGATTAATTCAACGCGAATTGTCATAATCTGCACAGCTAAATGCCTCAAGCATCACCTCTTATTTTAATGCAAGGTTTCGTATGTACAATCGTAAATTCAAACAGAATGTATTAACTGCGTCTTTAAAAACCATCATTCTGTCACCGCTGTGTTGGGCACCTTTGGTTTATGCAGAAAATGGCGTTCAACAACTCGATACGATTATGTCACTAAGCGACCTAAAGATATTCAGGCGCTGCGCTTTTCTGCAGATGAACATGGACAATTTGCAGTAGCAGGGGACGTTGGGGGATTTTTGGGAGAAGATCACCAATTTGGCTATCGCATTAATTTAGTCAATGAACAGATTGATTCTTATGTAGATCATGTAGATGGCGAGCGTTATTTGGCGGCATTGGCATTGGATTGGAAAGCCACAGCACAATCCAAATTTGAGTTTGATCTTGAAGCGCAGCGATCAGAACAAAAATCTGTTCCGGGTTATCAATTACTTGATGGCAAAGTGCCACAAAATGTGAAATGGGAGCGTTTACTAGGTTACCAAAGCTGGGGCAAGCCCGTCACAATTGATAGTCTAAATACCAGTTTAAAATACAACTATGCTTTCAATGATGACTGGAATTTAGGATTGGTGGCATCACACAGTAAATCTAAGGTGGATGATTATTCGGTATTTCCTTTTGGTTATTACCGAGATGGATGTGAGGCAGCATATTCGTGCAATACATTTAGTGCACAGGTGATAAAAACCCGCGATACGGATTTAGATAAATTTTTACCACAATTTGCTGTGAGTTATAGCCCATCAGAATCAACAACTCTGTATGCTTCTTATGCAAAAGGGCTGTCAGATGGAAAAACTGCGCCTTGGTTTGTAGAAAATAGTGCAGAAACCTTAGCACCAATCCATTCTGAACAATATGAAATTGGTTTAAAACAGCAGATTCATAACTTTTTATTAACCGCAGCTATTTTTGATTTACGTCAAGATAATCAATACTCTAAGCCGATCTTAGATAAACGTTATTTTGTTCAAGAAGGTGAGCAACGTAGCCTTGGTTTAGAATTAGGGCTGAATGGAGAATTAACAGATCATCTGGCATTAAGCTCATCTTTAGCATTGACCAAAGCTCGTTTAGATGAGGTTGAAGCGGTTGAATATGGCAATCATCAAGCGCAAAACGTGCCTAAAGTTCGTTTTGCAACACATCTTACTTATCAAGTACCCAATATTGAAGGTTTACGAGTGCTTGCAGGCGGTCAGTATAGTTCAAGCAAATATGCCAATAAGCAAGGCACTGCAAAAGTGAGCGGTTATAGTGTCTTTGATTTAGGCGCTGCATATCAATTTAAGTTGAATACAACCGATGCACAGTTACGTTTCAACATCAATAATTTATTGAATAAGAAATACTGGCGTGATGCAGGTGAATTTTATGGTGATGATTATTTATTCTTAGGTGCGCCACGTACAGCGACTTTATCTTTAAATCTGAATTTTTAGATTTGGTATAAAAGAAGAATAGCTTTTGACTAAAAGATAGCTAAAACCCTAATTTTTAGGGGATAATTCTTGGGATCGATATCATGATACAACTCATACAGTTTAATTTAGATCATTTAGACAAGACTTTATCTGATCAACAACATATTGAATATAATCAAATTATTGACTATGAAATAGTCAGGGAAAGTATTTGTAGCTTGATATTTAAATTAAGCAGACAGATGAAATTAGCTGATCCTGAACAACAAGACGTACTTCAAAAAAATATAAATAAACTCATCTACATAAGAGATTATTTACAAATTCACGATAGAGCATCCATTCAAAAAATTATGGCTGAGATCAAGTCTTATCAATAATGATATTGATGTCATAGCCACGCAGATTTGCGTAAGCTTGCTTGCACGCAAATCGAGTAGTGTTCTGATTTCGGCATAACTTATATTATGTTATTTAGGATACACTTGACGGCAAGATCGTTTATGATCGAAACTGTCAGGTGCAGCACCAACGATCAAAATGAGTTGCGGTAACGCAACTAAATCGGGTGCTGTCTTTAGATATCTTATTTAACATAATGTACATTATACGCAATCAGTCTAGTAAGAATAAGAGTATAAAAGCAACTCCCATCAAAGAACCTACAATGCCTAAGCAAAATCCTTTAAGCAAAAATTCTTGCCTAGTCTTAGCAAGCTTAATAATCATTTCTTCATTCTCAATCATTGATCTCTCCAGACATTAAACGTCTACGAAATTCTTTAAACTGATGATGTTTGTACTCAAAGACATGAGATTCAAAAAGGCTGTAAAGCTTAAATTGAAAAACATGAGATTCAAACATCCAAGAACTAATCATTATTCTCTCCAGTGATCTTTACCGGCATCTTATTTACGCCTATAAATGCTCAATTTTAGACTTAACAGACTTCGCTAGTTAAGGCTAAAATTCGAGCTTAATATTTAATACGGTTATTAGTCATGCTTGAAAATCTATTTAACAAAAACAGATACATATCAAACACAAACCTACTCTACAAAATTGCTAAAGACGCTCTACTTGAAAAACAAGTAATTAAGCGTGGCAATCAAATTTTTGTTTATGAAATCAACAGCTTAAAAAAACAAGGACGTTTTATAAAAAGCCTAGAAATCAACAAATTACCAATTAAGCTAAAATCTAAACAAAATATTAAATATGCCAAAGTCCCAAATAGAGCCGAGATTATTAAAGACTTTCTAAATTAATCCGTCTATTTTCGCTTGTTCCATCTTCGCAGCTTCGAGAACACTATATTCACCAGTTGGCGTATTATTTGCCTGATTAGATAATTGAGCATTGTTTTGTACCTGATTAGGCTGCTGTCTGAAGTAGTCAAATGGACGGTCTCCATTTTCAATAACACGTTGACAATCAGCTTGTGAAACGTCTTTTAAAATCGTGCCTTGTTGCGTGTAGGCTACATAACGTCCATTCTTTTTCATACAACCGCTAAAAACTGGCTTTGCTGTGACTTCATAAGTCAAATTGTTTTGTATTTCATCGTCAAATGGCTTATTAGGATTATATAAAACAGCTTGCATACGGTTTTCAGGATTAATAGAGCCATTATTTTTAGAAAGATCATTAAACCATTGTACGCATTCAGGCTTTTCAACATTAATGCCCTTTCTACAATCAACGTCTAAATTTTTTATGCTTTCAGTTGTTGGCATTGTTTTATTTTTATCACTGGTTGAAACTTCCGCCTTTTGTCCAGATATGCCATTAATAGCATTTCTTGCAAGTTTATCACCGCCCGATTTTGTAAATAGCAAATATGAAAGCGTCATCAAAACAATAATTGCAATGATTGCATATATAAATTTGCTTTGAATTTTAAACTGTACAGAAGTATGCGCTGATGCGCTTTTATACATATCTTGCCATTTCTGCTTATAGAAAAACTTGTAGCTGTCTTGATAATTTACAGAACGACTGGACGCAGCAGCTTGCCACGGATCACGAAGCCAGCGCTCAAATTCATAGATAGTAGCAAATGGCGGTTTTTGTATTGGACGTTTAACCAAATACATTTTTTCGACTAGCTTATGAATACCCTTGTTTAAACGTGCAGGGTCTTGAGTAATTAAAATAATGTCCTTGTTTTTATGGGCATGTGTTGTTAATTCAACAATCATGGGGTTTTGTGACATTTTTCCATTGGAGTCGCAAAACTCAGGTCTTAAATGAATTTCATCATAAAAAATTACACTATCTTCTGGCACTTCACGCCAATCATCGGGAGCTTTTTGTACAAAATTACAATTTTCTGCATGACCATTAATGTCTGAATAAACATTTCTGAGTAGATCTTTTTCAGGGTCTAAAGGCTTGCCCGACTCAATTTTTTTTCTAACACGTATGTTATTTTGCTCATATTCATAAGCCATTTTTGCAGCAAATTGACTTTTGCCGTGTCTTGGTTGCCCCACAATTAAATAAATAGCCATTATTGCGACTTCCCAAACGATACTTTATTGATCATCAAAGTAATTTTTAAAACACATGCCCCGACAATGATTGAAAGCCCATAATCAATATTTGCCAATCCTAATATTTGCAAAACATCGGTTGAGAGCTTGCCCCATTCAGACTGCGCATAAGAGATCAATTGATTAAACAGTGTCAATACAACAGCACTTGAAAAAATGCCAAGCCCTAAACCCTTTAAAACAGTCTTACCTGCCTTACTTAATGTTGCATCTGCTACAGATACGAGAATTGCTTTTAAACTCATATTTCGCCATCCTCACCTTTACGACCTACACCAACCAAAATCATTGCACCTGATAAAAAGCCAATCAGGGGCGCTACAAATGACCACTTTTCGGCAAACTGGCAAATAGGTTCATAACTGATGGTGACATTGCCACCACTACCAAAACTGACAGGTACTTGGATTGGTGATGGACAACCTGCGGTTGCTTTAAATGTTCCAGTATCTAAAGTACCTATATCTATTTCTTGGGGTATCTCAGGTGCTTCATCTTCATTTTCGGGATTGTCTTTAACCCATTTTATAAAATCGCAAACAGGCGTTGCCCACGCACAAAATTCAGGTAGTGAAAATGAACCAGTTGGATTCCCTTGTTCATCGGTTTTTTGTTCAATATCTTTATTTTCAGAAGTGGGATTAGCCTGTTCTAGTTGTCTAGCGACTTCTTGAGCAGTTGGACTATTTGTCTTTTCCCATTCATTGTGTGGTTTCCACAGATTAGGAACAATTTCAGGCTTGTAATTTTCATCTAACTTAGGTTTATAAGCAGGATTGTTATAGTCAGGATGGGTTTTATTTGCATAATCGGCAGCAGCTTCAGGGGTTAAATATTCTTTTTCGGTTGATGGTTGATGCTCAATTTCATCATACGGTACATCATAAAAATAAAAATCAGCGTGACCAGTAGAATTTTGAACTGACTTAAATTGAAATCTAAAAACAGAAGAATCAGATTTTAATTCAGGATCCCACTTAACAAAAGATAAGGTATAACCTGCATAACCTGGCCATGTTTGACGATCTGCTAAACGACTTAGAGCCATTTCATAAGGACAAAAACTTGTTTCACCATTAGCACCTTTGAATCGTTTAATTAGATTTACACCACCAACACCCATGCGGGTATAGCTGCAAGAATAATTATCATTACCTTGCTTATATCTCCAAATGCTTTGGCTAGCAGGATCCATAACCCAATCAATGCCTTCTAATAACTTTTGGAAAGCTTCAACACCAACACTTGCCCAGTTTGCTTTTTTAAGCAACTTTGCAATTGCAACACCGCCCATTTTTTGCTTATTTGAATATGTTTTAGGGTCGATTGTAGTTTTATATTTTGAATCATTAACAGCATCGCCAAATTGGTCTACTTTATGACCAGTGACAACAACACGTTGATTGCGATCAGGTATAGGATCAACTTCATAGTCCCACTTTTCAGCAGCACCAGCGAAAGCAAAGAAAGGGGTATAAATAAGGGTAAAACAGAGCAGGATTTTAATAAATTGTTTTAAAACAGTTTTGCCCCAACCATTATCCACATCACTATACATATATACGCCCCTAAAGATTCAATATCCATCCTCCCCTCCGTTGTGGTCGGTCTGCGAGCCCTCGACCCGCCCCACAACGGAGGCGGATAAAGGGATTTTGTTACATTGCGGAACGAGCCCATTTAAATACTTTGATTACAACAACCAAAGACAAAACAGCCAGTCCAATTGCTGAAACAGTAGTCACACCATCTGTAATAGTGCCAACGACAGAAGAAACATCAATTTCAGCAGCATTTGCATTGGTTACAAGTGCAGCAGATACAGCAGCCCCCAAACCATATTTTTTAACTGCAATCATAAAATTTTTACGGTTGCCGTAAGTTTTTGTCATTGCATCATTTACTTGGTCTTGTGTTAAGTGATCCATGCGGATTCCCCTATTTAAGTGCTTTTATGCACATTTTTATAACGAACACCGTGGCAAACACTAATAGACAAGCAAAACCAATGGCGTTACCCTCAATCAGTGTTAGCTTCGGCAATACACTGGGTTGAATAAATTCAGCCCACAACAGGCATTGATTTGTAGACGAGTCGAGTTGTTGACAGATCAATGCCATTTCTTAAAATCCCTTAGCCATTACAGCTTTTTTCATGCTTTTCTAAAGCTTCGATATAGAAAAAACATACGTAGCATTTAGAACATTCAAAGTGTCCATGAAACTGATACATGCTTTATGCCTTTGGCGGTAAAATGACGTTTGTTAAAACTTGTTTAGTCGCTCGACCAGTAGAAACAAAATCAAGTTCTAAAGTCGCTTCAAATGGAAATTTACGACCCTGCAATTGCACTAAATTGCGTGAATCCTGCCATTTAAATTCAGCTACACCCTGACCAACTGCATTACCTGCTGATGTATCCATTGGAATAATTCCGTACAAAGTAACGTAGTCATAATGGCGTCCATCTTCCGACTTCCAGTCTGTAGACTTTGCACCTACTAAAGTAATTTTGATTTGCTGTGACATTTTTACATCCTCATTGCTGTGACTAAGACATGATCTAATCGCTTTGGATATGCCAACGGATCGGAACATGAAATGATGTTAATAAGCTCTTCAGGCTCAAAAACTTGTTTAAATACGTTAATGTACTTGCCGTACTGTTTTTTAATAATTTCTAATGCTGCATGAGCATTGATTTGTGCAGCTTTGACCATTGTTTCAATACGTGCAGGCTGTTTATCTTCGGCAAGAAACTGAAAACACGGATAAGAAGCAATAAAATATTCAGAAGGAGATAAAAGCATGGTGAACGGCAAAATGCGGTCACGTGACTTAAACTCAACTTCAGCACGTTGCCAGTTGTCGTCTGGATCGCCCTCTGCTCTGCCTTTTTCATAAAGTCGCAAATACATACCCGATTCACGTGAGCCAATGTTAAGGGTTCGACCTTTTCCGTTTGGACGTTTCCAGTTACCTTTATGCTCGACGTTTGGCGCACGGTTACCATTTTGAAAACCGCCCATGCCATCCATCATATTGCCCCAATCCACATTGATGTTTTTACCCTCAAAATCATCATGAGCAATGTCAACACGGGTTAATTTTCCACGAGTTGCAACAGTTGTAAGGAATGTATATAAACGCTGCTCCCAACCCTCGGCAGCCAATGAACAACCACGCCCTGAAAGCATTACAAGATATGTATTTCGTTGACCACCAACACAGACAAAACCGCATTTATCGCCAATTTCAAAAGAACTTTGGTACATATTCTTTTTGCCCTTATCGACAAGAGTCAATTGCAGTCCAAATATGTGTTCTATGTGTTTTTCAATTTCCAAAGCCATTTGGAAGTTTAATTCTGTTTCATTGATTATCTGGTCATCTGTCAGCGCATTAACAAATTTTGTGTTTAGCGTAGCGACACTGTCAGTAAAGTTGACCCAGTCAATCACTGCAATTTCATTGTCAGCAGGTAAACGGCATTGAACTTGTTTAGGGCCGCGAGCAGTCATGACTAAGTGAGCATGAGGAACAGCAAACGGGCGATCAAACGGCAAAGGCAAATCTGCATCTTTCGGAAGGGAGTGCATGGATTCGCTTTTCGTTACCCCCATCTTATTAATGGGGGTATCTAAAAATCCCATTCCCCACGTACAAACCTGTGGTATTGATTGTTTTTTGTTCAACATTACTCAATCCCCATATCACGCATGATGTCGTTTTCTTTTTTTAGTGAAT
>NZ_VOXY01000021.1:0-24636 GCF_013420525.1 Acinetobacter sp. YH01003
CTTGGCCAGAAAAATGAGTCGTTCTCGCTGTTCTAAACTAAGTGGTACAGAAACAATTCGAGGCATGTGTGAACATCTGTTAACTAAAAAAACTTTTTCGCATGATTAGTTATTTTTGTCAACTTATGATGATTGAAAATAAAATATACTCTGGAGAAGGAAAAGGTCAGCTTAGAAAATATAGAAATATTATTGAAACAAGTTATCCTGATTATAAACATAAGATTTATATTTATTTGTCTTTGGAAGATCAAAATATTAATGATCAGGATTCAAAACATTATGTTCAGTTAAATTATGGTCATATTAGTAAGCTGATTGAACAAAAAATCCTAAAATAATCAGCTAATTTGGCTGAAAAAACCAAATTTGTTCTTGAGCAATATTTACAGACGTTAAAATCTATGTTGAATGAAAATAAAGAAATTGAAGATATCGCAAAAAAACTCTATAAGAGATATAAGTCTGCTTTCGATTTAGTTTTTAAATATAGTACGCCAAATGATACAAGTGAAATTGGTAATATTTTACGTGAACTTATCGAGCAAGAGAAGTTATTGTTACCTTATAACAGTAATAAAACTTATGTCCGCTTTCAACCAATATTTTTGCATAAAAATATTGAGAAATTAAAGGATAAAGGTCTGTTTCCAAAGGATGGAAATTTAGAAAATAATACTATTTATTTGTATGAGTTCAATATAAGAAATCATGTTGTTAATTTTGATTTAAAAATTGGAGCAGGTGAACAAGAAGTTCGTGAAAGGCTTTTTGAAATATACCGCAAACACAAAAGTTTTTTTAATCGTGTTGACAAGAATTTACAGCCTAAATGGCATCAGTCATTTCAGAAATTAATTTTGTCTGAAAATGATATTGGTGATTTTATAGAAAGTGGGGATACAGAAAAATTAAGAAAAATTCTGACTGAAAAGTTTCGTGAACTTATAGAGCAGGATTTACCAAAGTATATTCAAATACTAGAGTCTGAACTCCTTTAAAATAATGGAATAAGCCCACTATAATGAGTGAGCTTATTCCTTTTTATTTAACGCGCCCGACGTCCACGGCTTTTGGTATTAGGACGTGTGGTACCATTGGTCTTACGACGTGGCTTTTCACTTTCTTCCATTTGCCAAATACGTGGCGTACCTGATTTTTTCTTGGTAGTGCCATCTTTATTTTTCTTTTGATGGATTGGCTTGCCACCCGTACCACCAGGTTTTTTCACATACGAACGCGAGCGATACGGTTCAGCAGCAGGCACATCTTTAAAATCAGGATACAACAACGGTTCGATTTCTTTAGTTTCACCGGGTTGTAAACCCAATTGTACCAAGTCAATTGAACCAATTTTGGTGCGGATTAAACGCAAAGTTGGAAAACCAACCGCAGCCGTCATACGACGCACTTGGCGGTTGCGACCTTCACAAATTGAAATTTCAATCCACGAAGTAGGTACAGAAGCACGGAAACGTACAGGAGGATCACGCTCCCACAACCATTCAGGCTCATCGACTTTATACGCTTGCGCAGGCAAAGTCATGCCATCTTTCAGTTCCACGCCTTTACGCAATTGTGCCAAGGCATCTTCAGTGACATCACCATCGACTTGAACCAAATAGGTTTTGTATTTTTTATTGGCTGGATTGGTAATAAACTGATTCAAGCCGCCATGATCAGTCAAGAACACCAAGCCTTCCGAATCCATATCTAAACGACCAGCTAAACGTAAGTCTGGATCATCAACAAAAGCCGACATGGTGAGATGTTTTTCATCTTCACGGAATTGAGAGAGAACGTCATATGGTTTATTTAAGATGACGATTTTCATAAGAAATGCTTCTTTAAATTCAATAAATTGGGAAAATTGAGAGTATTTAAAAGGAAAAACGGGCGATTTCCAATTAAATCGCAAATACAGTGCGTTTGAGATGGCTCTATTATGCGATAAGAATGGGGGAAAGTATTGCTTATTGATAAATATTTTTTTGGTGTGCTTGCCAAAATGAGCAGCAGTATCACAACGATTAAAAACTAGAAAGCTAAGCGCTAAAAAGCCCAATGTTGGGCTAAAGAAGACAGCTTTTACAAACTTGGCATCACAGCCAATAACATACTTCCCTGATACTACTGCTCGCTTTATGCCGAATTAGTCCAAAATCAACCCGCTTGGCAGATTGAAAGTACAGAAATTGGCTAGGCACTTATAGTGAAAAGAACTTAAGATGAAATAAGTGTATATATTTTTAGGATCATGAGTTCATTAATGAAAATTTACCAAGTCGATGCTTTTAGCCATGAATTATTTAAAGGCAATCCTGCTGCCGTACTTGTTAGTAAAACATGGTTAGCCGATGATTTAATGCAAAATATCGCATTGGAAAATAATCTGTCTGAAACCGCTTTTGTCAAAATGATAGATGCGGAAAACTTTGAAATTCGCTGGTTTACACCCACAACAGAAGTCGATTTTTGTGGACATGCTACACTTGCCAGCAGCTTTGTTTTATTTAAGGATTATACCGAGGCAAAGACAATTCAATTTCATGTGAAAAATTTGGGGATTTTTACAGTTCAGCAACAGCAAGATGGCAAAATTTGCATGAATTTCCCGATTCGTGCTGCACAGCAAGTTACAGATTATCCCGACATTTTGCGTCAAGCGTTAACTAAACCGTTTAAAAACGTCTATATCAATGCTCAAGCCTATATTGTGGAATATGAATCGGTACAAGATGTGCTAGATGAACAGCCTAATCTTGAATTATTAAAACAATTGGGACAATTGCGCACAGCCATTACGGCGCAGTCGAGTGTTGATGTTGCGATTACTGCATCTGCAAATACACAGTATGACTGCGTATCGCGCTATTTTGCACCTGCTATGGGGATTGCAGAAGACCCTGTTACAGGTTCAATTCATACTGCGATTGCACCGCTTTGGGCAGAAAAATTACAGCAAACCGAACTTGTGGCTTATCAGGCTTCAGCCCGAGGTGGCGTACTGTATTGCAAAATTTTACCTAATGATCGTATCGAAATTTCAGGTTATGCACAGCTATATTTGCAGGGCGAAATCATGATTTAAACTATGTCCTGCATTAGACTTCTTTCATCCTTTAAAAATGATCAAATGCATAGTCAAATTTACGATTGATCATTGCTTTATTTTTGTCATATTGAGTTTTCATCTTTCTTTATTGGAAAAAAGCTGAGATGAGAGTAGTTTGCTAGTTTTGCTTGGTTTAAATCATATCTTTTGCAAATTTTTACGGTTGCTTTAATCGCAGCTTGGTATGCTGTTGCGCTGAAGTTGAAAATTGCCATTTTCGATGGCAAATCAAAAATAGAATGAAATCAATCGGGAAAAAGAAGTTGCTACGTTTTAAAACTCTCACTTTATCTTTATGTGTACTGGCATTTAATGGCGTGATTTTCGCGCAGCCAGTTTTAGTAAAATCTAAGCAAGAAATACAAGAATATCAACTTGATAATGGCTTAAAAGTCATTTTGGCACCCAATCAGAAAGAAAATAAAGTCTTTATGAATATGGTGTATTTAACGGGTTCATTGAATGATCCACAAGGCAAAGGTGGTTTGGCACACTTGTTGGAACATTTGGCATTTAAAGGTACAGAAAACGTACCTGCCGAGGAGTTTCAGCGCCGTTTAGATCAATATAGTTTAATGCACAATGCCAGCACCGACTATTACTCCACTAAATACACCAACATCATTCGTCCTGAAACTCGCGCCGTCAATGAGATGATTTATCTTGAAGCGGAACGCATGGATAAATTGGTCATGCAGGAAAAATATGTGCCTGCCGAAATTGCGATTGTAAAGCGTGAACGCGAAGTGCGTATGGATCAACCGTTTTCAGTCTTGTTAGATCAGGTGTGGAAATCGGCCTATGGCAATCAGTATTTCGGACGCTTACCCATTGGCGATTTAAATGAACTGCAATCCATTAAAATGCAGGAGTTAAATCAATTTTATCGCACATGGTACGCGCCGAATAATGCCATTTTAGTGATGACAGGCAAGTTTGATCAGGCAGCGGTGTTAAAACAAATTGATCAACATTTTAGTCCAATTGCAGCACGACAAATTCCCAAACAAGTACAAGTGCCACGATTAGACAGCAACAAAATTCAGCAACGAAATTTTGTGGTACAAAAGGGCAGTCAACTGGCCAAGTTTAATCTGTATTTAAATGGCAATGACGAAAAGATCAAAACCGCTTTGGCGCTGTCACCTTATTTACATACGTTGCAACCGAGTGGGCATTTGTATCAAACACTGGTAGAAACAGGCAAAAGTACCATGGTGCAGTCCAGCACATGGTTAGATCAAGATTTTAATTTGGTGCTGATGGGGGCTTTGTATGCACCCAATCATGATGCCAAGCAAGTACAAACTGGCTTGAATCAAAGCATCGAACAGGCAAAAAACTTTGATGATGCCGAGTTACAACGCGTCAAAAACTTGATTCAAAATCAGGCAGACAGTGTAATGAATGATGCGGTGGCTTTGGGTGGTCGCTTGAGTGATTATGCTGTGGCTTATCAGGGTGATTGGACACAATATTGGCGTGATTTAAACAATATTCAACAGTTAAATGCAGATGAACTAAATCAGCGTTTAAAACAGTTCTTCACTGCACAGCATCGGGTCATTGGCGATATTCAGCCCACACCTGAAGATCAAAAACAGGCACTCACAGCAAAAAATAATCTAAATACAGCAAAAACTTTAGATCAGCAAGATACACCTGTTACACCTTTGAAAGATGTGAAAAGTTATCAGCAAGAAGTGACAGACTATGTGCAAAAATCTAAACAAGCTTTGATTCAAAATGAAAAAAAGATTCAGCGTGGCAGCTTAAAAAATGGTGCCAAGTATGCATTATTTCCAACTGCAACTCGTGATGATAAAACCTATGCCACCATTTCGGTAAATTTTGGTACGGCACAATCTTTATTTAAGCAGGGCGAAATTTTAGATTTAACCGCGTATTTGTTGCTGCGTGCATCTCAAGAGCATAGTTTGCAAGACATCGCCGATCAGTCAATTGCTGCAGGTGGTTCGGCTTTTGCACAAGCCGATGCTAATGCGATTCATATTCAAATTGTGGCAAAAAATGAAAAGTTTAATGCGTTTTTTAATTTTGTTTTAGATGTCATGCAAAACCCAAGTTTTGAGCAAAGTCAGTTTGATTTAATTCGTTCTCAAAGTTTATCCAGTTTAGAACGACCTTATACCGAGCCTGAAACTGTAGCAGCTTTGACTATGGCGCGTTTAATTGAAATTTATCCGCAGGGCGATTTACGCTATCACTTCGAGCCTGAATTTGCGAAGCAACAACTGCAAACTGCAACCCAAGCGCAGGTGCAGCAGTTATATCGTCAATTTTTTGCCATGAATCATGCACAGATTGCCATTACAGGTGAGTTTGATCCGAAACAAATCAAAAAAACTTTAACCCAGCGTTTAGGACAATCACGCAATACGGAAGCATATCAACGCTTAGATTCAGCCTATACGGCATATCCTGCGAAAAAGTTGCATGTATTGGCAGAACAGCGCGAATTTGGCAGTTATCAAAGTTTATTGACCTTACCTTTGGGTGTGAATCATCCTGACACACCTGCCATGATGGTGCTGAGTTATATTTTGGGTGAATCGCAATTGTCTTCACGTTTGGCACAAGAACTACGTGAAAAAAATGCATTGGTTTATGGTTTTAGTAGTGGTTTGAGTTTAAGTGAATTTGAACAATCGGGTGCGCTCAGTATTTCTGCGCAATACAGTGCAGGCAAGTCGGCTCAAGTGTCACAGGCGGTGCATAAAGTGTTGCAGGATTTGCGCCGTGATGGTGTCAGCTTGCAAGAAGTTGAAGCTGCAAAAGCCGATATTTTGAAAAAACGTGTGACTGCCTTAGAAGATGAACGCAGTATCCACCGTATGTTGGTACCGCAATTAGAACAAGGTCGTGATTTACGTTACCGTGAGCGACGTGATCAAGCGTTAGCAAAACTCAGCAAAGCCGATGTAGATGCTGTGATTCAGAAATATTTACGCTTAGAACATTTGCTTGAAGTAGCCGCCGATCAATATGGTCAAGCCAATGTTGAGGTGCTGCCGTTAAAGCCGCAGTCTAAATAAAGATTCAATTTAATTTTGAGCAGATACAAAAAACGCATCCATTTCGATGCGTTTTTTGTCTTCAAGTTTGCTATCTATGCTCAATTGGCTAAAGCTTTATAAACGATAAAACTGTTTGGCATTATGATGAAACACTTGCTGCAAAGCATTTGGATGATAGGCCGCAACAATATCACTAGTCGCATCAATTAAATTGACCAAAGACGTGCTCACTCGATCCATTGGAAAATTGGAAGCAAACATCAACCGATATATTCCAAAGCTTTGTAAGGCATGCTGAATCAGTGGTGCAGTTAAATCTATAATTTCCTGTTTTGAGGCTTCACGTTTTTGCAAGTGAAATTGATGTCCTAAAACAGGCATAAATAACCCTGAAATTTTGCTGTAAACATTTGGACAGTGTGCCAACTCGGCAATATCTTCTTGCCAACGAAACAGAATGTTTTCCCGTGCTGTTTTGGTCACGCCTGTATGTGTGCCAACTTGCCCGAACAGCCCTGCAGGTGTGCCCAAATGGTCAAGTACAATAGAAGTTTCTGGAAATTGTTTAGCCAGCGCCAAGACATCGCCCAATTGGGTCGAATACGTCCATGCATCAAAACTTAAATTATATTGCGCTAAAGCTTCAAAACCTTTTAGAAACTTTTTGTTCCGATATAAATGTGGTTCGTCTGCCCAAGAGAAAATCCCGTGATCTTCATGCACGGCTGCCATTTTACGAATTCCACGGAAGTTTGGAGAGGCTTTGTGATGTAATTTTAGAATTTTCTTAAAATTAGAATCGCGCGGGTCTGCAGTGGCGACAATCGCGCCCAAAGCCAAACCATTATTTTTAAAATCCAGACTTTCTATAAATTCGGTTTCACCAACTACGCCTTTGCCTTTATGGTCGTGCCAATTGGCTTCAATATGCACAACTTTTTCAGCCGTATAAAAACCTAAGTCACGGGCATAATGCTCAGGTAAATAGGGCGATGTGACGTGCTCGGTGCGTCCCAAAGTTTCAATGAGTGTTTTCGGTTTTATCAGGCGGATGGTTTTATCTAGCAAATTGGGATGCTTGCCCAAAAGCTTAACAGCAAGTCGTGCGCTGTGTGGCGTGTTATACGGATCCCACTGATGAATATGTGCATCAATGAGTGCAAATCCTAGATTCTGCATAATGATCCTGTTTTATGACGCTATTATTTCACTATTCAAAGCCATCATGTTACAAAAGGGAAGGGTTATTTATCGAAATCTACAAGTTTGAAAATTAGCCGCAATAAAAAAGCCCCGTAGGGCTTTGTTTATATGCAAAATTAATGATCGTGCGAGTGGTCGTGATCATGTTTATGGGTATGAAATTCTTCGTTGTGACGGAAGCGCAAATAGTTTTCAAACTGTTCGCAATATTCATCATAGTTATCTTCAAGCATCATTTGAAATTGCTGCAAGATATATGACATAACTTGGTCTTTGGCATCGCGCATTTCATTGCCATCTTTAAAATTATTGGCTGCCACCCAAGTATTAAAACGTGCAGTAGCAAATAACATGGCAGCACTCACCTGACCACGAATTTCGGCAGGTTTTACTGTGGAGCCTTTTTCAAAATGACAGAAGCCATTGGCCTGTTTAATAAATTCATCGGCACGTTCAAAAAAAGCCGCATTTAATGCTTCTTCTTCGGTTACATCGGTTGCTTCAATCTTTTGAACCATGAATTTTTCCTAAGCTAAAAATCTGAATGTTTCATTATAGGCAAAGCCTTGCAGAAACAAAACCTTTGCCTTAAGCTAAAAATAGCCTAAGCAAAATTGGAGTGGTTGATGCAAGATGCGATTGCGGTACAAAGTTTAAAAAGCGACATTGCTTTATTACGTCAAAATATTTGGCCACCCGTGCAACTTGCCCATGTTGAAGGCTTGCCGATTTATTATGGAACACGCGCAGAAGTAGCAGAATACTATAAACAATGGACAGGGTTGATTGAACGTGCACAGGATTTATTTCAGCCTTTTATGCAAGATGCAGTCATTGATGCGGTGCATTTACCCAGTCATTTGAACTTGCCCTTATTTTATTTTCATGTCGATCGGATTCGAGTGAATAAAACCCGCGCCAAAGAATCGAAAACTTTTCGGGGGATTGCCAGCCTGATCGAAAAATGTGGGCAATTTGAACCGCAGGAAATTCAGCTCATGCAGCGTTGGTTAGACAGTGATGACAATGCAGCACTGGTGGCACATCGTGAGTTTATTGATTTGCGTACTTATGTGTTTCAGCATGGGCAAAGTGACTACACGCGCACCCGTTTTTATGTGAATGGTATTGTGTTAAGTGTTGAACCGCATTTTGAACTGGTCGATGCGCGCGATAAGCCACGTAAGCAGCGCAGTGACAGCTATCAAGACCCTTTAGCGGATAACCAAACATGGAAAGTGTTTGGTAAATATCGTTAAGCTTTTAGAAAGTGTGCAATATTAAGATTAAATATAAAAAAGCTCAAAATGAAATGCATCTCTGTTGAGCTTAAAGGTGATCATTGATTGATGATCAAACTTTAACTACGACCAAAAAGGCTGACTTTCAGCAAACTGCTGTAAATCCTGTTCGATCTGTATGGAAATATGACGCTCTTCAGACGCAATCCATCCCAATACAAACCATGTTTTCGGTTCCGC
Organism: Acinetobacter sp. YH01003; assembly: GCF_013420525.1. NCBI lineage: Bacteria > Pseudomonadati > Pseudomonadota > Gammaproteobacteria > Moraxellales > Moraxellaceae > Acinetobacter > Acinetobacter sp. YH01003. The sequence goes on from NZ_VOXY01000021.1 coordinate 8,838, forward strand.
TTGGGTATGGCTTTCGAATAAACCTTGTGCCACCATCAAATCATTAAAATGTCCTAAAGTTTCCTGTAATGGTTTTAGAGTTTTTAAATATGTTTTGACATCATCTTCTGCAAATAAACTGCTCACAAACTCCACGGTATAGCGTAAGCGTTTCACACGCTTACGTGTGCGGTGTTTAGAGTCCACATCTAAGGTTTGGAAATGACCTGCATCATCACAAATTTGTTGATGCAATTTCTGCAAGCGTTTACGTAACACTTTTTTCAATGGTTTTGATTCTGCATCTGTAACCGCTGCCGAATGCGAAAAACTCATAAGTTGTAACAGTAATAAGGTTGTGCTTGGTGAACGGAAAATTGCATCAATCGCAATATTTTTAGATGCTCCAGGGGGTAGCTCAGTAATAGGTGAGCCTACGTTTTCAAGTTGTGGAATCAGACTTTCACGCAAAGCATCTTGATCGCGGGTCGAACCTAACTGCTGAAAGAGGCTAGCCAATTGACTTTCCCAATTGTGATTTGCCAGTGCATCATATTGAGCAAAGATTTTTAAGGCGCTGCGTAAACGTCGAATTGCAACACGTGCTTGATGCACATGCCCACTGGCATAATCTTGACTGGCAATCGCAGCTGCATTGGGTAGCAAGTGTGCCAAACAATTCTGAGTAATTTGTGTCAACAACTCATGCATATTTTCGGGGTGTTGCAATTGTAAAGCACTTTGCTGCTGTACAGGAATCATGGTTTCATTGTTATACAGCATATTGCCACGCTGCGATTTACTGCGTGTGTCGAGCCATAAATGATATTTTTTAATCCACGGCTGAATATAGGCAATTAAGTCTGCAATTTCACCTTGTTTCAGTTCAAACTCAACTTCGTAAATTTCAACCGAATTTTTGCTTTGGCGGATTTCACCTAAATCAAAAGCAACTTCAATTTGGCTGTTTTTATAATGTGCCAATTGGCTGTAGCGTAAAACATCGGTTTCAAACTGCAGGGTTAAATCTACCTCTGAACCGTCTAAGGCTTTTTTTAAAATCTTTCGTGCTTGTTTATGATTTTCATAACATGCCAAATCACACAATTCAGGCGCATCATGTCCTAATTCATGTTCAAGCTCAAAGCGTTCATAATGTTGTGGACTAGGCGCTTTTAAAGTTTGTTTCCAAATATCGCCCTCTAAACGCTGACGCAGGGCAATGCGTTGCTTGGCTAAGTGCTGTTCAGGACTATCATAATATTTAGCCCATAAGCGTTGTTGTTGAACCAGTTTGTTCTTTTTAAATGCTTTTTCAAATGCCGCACGATAGTTGTGTGGAATTTGAAATTTTAATTCTATTTCACACATCGGGAATGCCCTCGATGAAACAAGATAAGTTCTCTTTACTATAGTGTAAATCTATAAATGAACAAGGGGAGAATTGTGAACAAAAGCTTGAAAAATAAAATAATTTGTATTCAGTTTTTAACACAAAGCAGCCGAATGAATATTCACAAGGCTGCCGTTGTATTGCAGTATTTTTAGCGTGTGCTTTGAGGATGTTAAGGATACTTATTTTAAGAATTTACGGCTCACCATAAATTGTTCTGTCGCTTCCAATAAACGCTGTGCATACACTTCCTGTTTTGCAGTGAGCCAACCTAAAACAAACCAGTCGCTCGCTTCCAATTCAGTTTGTTGAATGTATGCTGCAGAAGATGCCAACACTTGATATTCCTGTGCTGCAAGCTGTGCATCATTCAAAGCTTTACTATATTTCTGCAAATTTTTGACATCATAAATATGCGTCAAAATGGGGAAGCTAAATTTTAGTTCCTGAATACGCAAAGCCAGTTGATCTAAACTTTCAAAATCGTGAATATCACTGTGCTGTAATTGTTCATGCAACTGCTTATATTGCTGTTGCAACGTGTTTTGTGCGGCAGTTTTTAAGTCTAAACCTGAGTGATCGCTCGCGGCTAAACTAAACATCAATAATTCTAAATAGTGATGCACATTTTGCGTTGAACGCACTAAATTGACCAATTTTTCTTGGGCGTACAAGGTATCTTTTTTTAGGTTCTCTGCAGTCGTCGGGTTCTGTAAAAATGCGCCGAGTGTGGCTTGCATGTGTTCCAAATGCTGCAGGTGATCAAAATGTTGTTTAAATGCTGCAATTTGCATTGCCCATTTATCGCCTAAATGCTTCGACCAATCTTTAAATAAGGATAGTGTTAGTTGTAAATGTTGCAAAGCGAACTGCGCCTGATCAATATGGTTTTGCTCGGCAACTTGTGCAGAAATTGCGGCAATATTAGGCAATAAATGCTGTAATTGTTGTGCAATTAACAGGCGTAAATTTTGGTCTGCATGGTCTTTTTTACTGAATTGAAATTCTTTGCTCTGAGCCGCAGGGCTGACTTTTTGCTGCACAGAAAGCAAATGTCCAATTTCTGCTTTATTGCGTACATCTAACCATAAATGAAATTTTTTAACCCATTCAAAACTAAATGCTAGCAATTGCTGAATTGAACCTTGTTTCAGTTCAAACTCAACCTCATGTACTTCAACTTCGGCACCTGCACAACGAATGTGACCAACATCTAAACTGATTTCAATGTCAGTATCTTCAATGGTCATTAGTCGTGAGGTACGTTGAATATCAGTTTCAAACTGTAGTTTTAACTGATCCCAATTTTGCCCCAAAGCTTGATTTAGCAATTGTTGTGCTTCGGGAATGTTTTGATAAATTTGCAGATCAAGTTGAGGTGGGGTATCTGGATTTTCAGTTGCTGCAAGCGGATGGTTATGTTCAAAACTATGAAAATGACTTTGACCTGCCGCTTTTAAAGTTTGTACCCATTGCTCGCCTTCTAAACGCAGTCTTAACGCCATACCATGATGGGACAAACTGTGTGTGGATGTATCAAAATAGCGTGCTTTTAATGGAATCTGGGTCGATTTTTTCGGGTCTAAAGTTTTGAGTAGTGCCGTGCGACGTGCGACTGGAATTTGAAATTTTAATTCAACTTCGACCATGAAAAATATCCTAAACCTAAAGCATGTTGTGCCAAAGCAATGGCAAACAAATTGGTATTATAAATGTGTGAAAATTGCAGAAGCGAGGTTTTGCAAAAGTGCATTTGATTGTAACTAAAATATGCCAAGAAGTAAGGCTTGACCTTGGCTTTTTTAGGGTCTGTTGGCATTTCCTAAATGGCTTGCGCTGTAGGCTAAAACTGAGCAGATCAGGCATGAAACGTAGGGTATAGCGAGACTATTGCCAAGTTTCATAACGCAATCTGAGAAAGTTTTAGCCACAGCCTTTCAGGACAAGCATATTTTTTGCTGCTATTGCGTTATGAGTCAGTTATTTAGAACGACTAAATTTCCTGTCTCATGCCTTATATCAGCTGAAAAATATGCGTTGTCGCAAACATAGACGAAGTGTCAACAGACCCTTGAGTTTGGTTTTTTTTTGGCTTAGTTTAAAGTGTCGTTGAGCGTAGCAAAAATAATTCAAACCTATAAACATCAGGATGATGAACATGAACGCAGCATTAAACCCCGAATTTGAGCCGACACCAGATCCCAAGTTTGAATTGCCAATTCAGGATTATTCAACATTTTATCGCTTTTATTTAACTGAACACCGCAACATTATGAGCCGTCGTTTGCACGTTGTTGGCAGTAGTATCGGTTTATATTGTGTGAGTAAAGCCATACGCCATAAAAAAGCCAAATATGTACTCTATGGTTTGCTGGCAGGCTATGCTTGTGCATGGGTCGGGCACTTTGTTTTTGAAAAAAATAAACCTGCCAGTTTTAAACAGCCTGTGTATAGTTTTATTTCAGACTGGCGGATGTTTGCCGATGTTTTGCGTGGTCATTTAAGTTTGCAAGATCGTGCTAAAGATAAAATTCCAAGTTGAATTGAGCGCTTAGTTATACCGTTTAGGCAAAAACTAAACGATATGTGATTATTTTCATAAAAAATGTACAAATAAAATTAATTTTTTGTTGAAATGATAGAGTGAATATTCTAATAATGTGTCATCAAATTTGTTGATAAAAGTTTGTGACTTTCCAAGCCTAGAGTGACCTTTCTCTAGGCTTTTTTTATGTGAAAAATTATATTCAGAATGGTGTTAAATCAGAAATCATTCATCTTTAAGCAAGGATATAGAGCAAGCAGGTTACTGATAGAGCGGCATGAAAAAATATAGACACATGATCATTTGTCGCATCCCCACATGCGCTCTGGCACAAATGATCATGTGTCTAAATGGGCGACCTAAATATGTCGTTATTCGCTGTAGTCACCCGTATGGATTTTAAAATCCATATCTTATTGAACTGGTTGCAGTTCTTGTTTTGCGCAGTTCAATTAAAGCTAAATCTTTCTTTTAGCGCTATCACTAGAATTTGGTATTTTTAAGTTTTTGACTCAATAAAACCCAAACAAAATAGAAGCTTATAGAGCCTATATAAAAAAACTTGTTGAGCCTGAGGTTCTGACACATGCCGCCTGAATGTGTAATAATACAGACCTTGTATTATTTGTGGCTGAGATTATGCGCGGTTTATATTTGATTACCAATGATGATCCTATCGAACTGCTTTTGGCAAAATTAGAAGGGGCGATGGCAACTTATGAAGTCGCGGTGTTGCAATATCGCCGTAAAAATGTGCCTCAAGCTCAGCAGGCATACGAAATTGAATATATGAAATCGATGTGTGATCAATACAAAGTGCCATTTGTGATTAATGATGATCTTGAAACTGCAGTGAAATATGGTGTTGGCGTACATTTGGGTCAAGAAGATGGCTCTATTGTTGAAGCGGTTGCACGTTTACCACAAGATGTATTGATTGGTCGCAGTTGTAATAACTCGATTGAATTGGCAGAGCAAGCCATTGCCGATGGTGCAAACTACGTTGCTTTTGGTGCAGTCTATGCAACTGAAACTAAACCTGAGGCAAGTACACTTACATTAGACACGCTCACACTGGCGAAGCAACAACTCAATGTGCCAATTTGCGCGATTGGTGGTTTAACTGTTGAAAACAGTCAGCCTGTCATTGAAGCAGGTGCAGATTTATGTGCAGTGATTAGTGATATATTAAGACGTCCGATGCATACTGTTGCACAGCGTGTTTATGATTGGTCTGCACTTTTCAAAGCAGACACTTAAAGCAGACAGCTAATTTTTTATTTTATTTTTTGAGTTGAGTGCCTCCATGAGCTTATCTCCAAAGCAAGAACAATTGTTTAAACAAGCCAATAAGCATATTCCAGGTGGTGTCAATTCACCTGTACGCGCATTTAACGGGGTAGGCGGAACCCCTGTATTTATTGAAAAAGCCAAAGGTGCTTATTTGTACGATGTCGATGGCAAACGCTATGTCGACTATGTAGGTTCTTGGGGACCAATGATTTTAGGTCATGCCCATCCTGCTATTATTCAGGCGGTGCAAGCTGCAGCTGAAGATGGTTTGAGTTTTGGTGCGCCAACGGTGCATGAAACGACTTTGGCCGATATTATTTGCGAAATTATGCCTTCAATTGAGTTGGTTCGCATGACCAACTCAGGTACAGAAGCCACCATGACCGCAATTCGTTTGGCGCGTGGTTATACAGGTCGTGACAAAATCGTCAAATTTGAAGGTTGCTATCATGGACACTCAGATTCGCTGTTGGTCAAAGCAGGCTCTGGACTTTTAACCAGTGGTGAAGGTGAAGCGACTTCTGCGGGTGTTCCTGCCGATTTTGCCAAACACACGCTGACTTTACCGTATAACGATATCGCCATTTTAAAAGAATGTTTTGCAAAGTTTGGTGCTGAAATCGCAGGGGTGATTGTTGAGCCAGTTGCGGGCAACATGAACTTGGTTAAACCAATTGATGGTTTCCTGCAAGCAATTCGTGATGTCTGCGATGAACACGGCTCAGTCTTTATTATTGATGAAGTGATGACTGGTTTCCGTGTTGGCTTGGGCGGTGCTCAAGCACATTATAATGTTAAACCAGACCTAACCACGCTTGGTAAAATTATTGGTGCAGGCTTACCAGTAGGCGCATTTGGTGGTAAACGCGAAATCATGGAGTGTATTGCACCATTAGGTAAAGTGTATCAAGCAGGTACTTTGTCTGGTAACCCGTTGGCGATGCGTGCGGGCATTGAAATGTTTAAACATTTACGTGCCGAAGGTTTTTATGAAAACTTAACTGCGCAATTGGAAAAATTGTTGGCAGGCTTGCAAGCAGCAGCAGATGAAGCAGGTATCCCATTCAAGACACAACAAGTTGGTGCGATGTTTGGTTTGTACTTTACTGATCAAGATGACATCACCAGTTTTGATTCTATGCTGAAATGCGATGTCGATGCTTTCCGTAAATTCTTCCACGGGATGTTGCAACGTGGAGTGAACTTGGCACCATCTGCTTTTGAAGCAGGCTTTATTTCATCTGCGCATAGTGATGAAGATATTGCTTATACCATTCAAGCTGCAAAAGAAACATTTGCGGAAATGAAGGCGTAATTTGACCTCTGCTTAACACTGTCCTAAAAGGCATAGATATCTCCAAAATATCTATGCTTTAGGTTAAATTGAAGACATACTCTTCAATTTAATATCAAAGGCTTAGATCAGCGTCTTGTTAAACACTAAAATAGCCTGGTCAAACTAAATATGAATCCTATTACTTCATTTGCTCCCGCCATCAAAGATATAGCTTCAGAACGGCTTTGTTGTGCAACTATCTTGCACTATGATTTCATTGTATTTTTCTATCTAAATTTTAAAAACCTTTAAAACAGTATCTTAAAAAATATTTATGCAACAAAGCCTCCTGCATGCTATAAAACCCACATTTCTAAAAGCAGGCTGATTTAAAATTCAGCAGATTGTCTGATTAAGGAATGTAAATCGGAAAATTCATCGGGAATTGATGTATTTTGCATTGTAATTCTGTGTCAGGCTTTTTATTATTGCCGCCTTGTTTTCACGATCGGCCCGGAATTGAAATTGAGTAATTTTCTAAGCGAACACCTGATTCATCGTGACGATGAGTTTATGGTGATACATAAACCCGCTGGCATACTCACCGTTCCAGGTAAAACAGCAGATTTGCAAGATTGTGTGATGAGTCGTCTAGTTAAAATTGAGCCGCGCACTTTGCTGATTCATCGCTTAGATCGTGATACTTCGGGTATTTTGGTATTTGCACTCACGAAATGGGCGCAAAAACAAATTTCGCGTCAGTTTCAAGAACGCCAAACCGATAAAACCTATCAGGCATTGGTGGCAGGGCAACTGCAAGGTGAAGGCACTGTAGATGTGCCTGTGGTCTATGATCCTGAACATCCTCCATTACACATTGCCGATGCAACCCATAACAAACCTGCGTTAACGCATTGGCGTGCATTGGAGCAATTTGAATTGCAGGGGCAAATTGTGACTCGTGTGCAACTGACGCCGATTACAGGTCGTTCGCATCAACTGCGAGTACACATGCAATATTTAGGTCATCCAATTATTGGTGATACTTTGTATGCCACGCCCGAACAGCAACAACTCATGCCTCGTTTGTGTTTACATGCAGCAGAATTAAGTTTTCTGCATCCACAAACTGAGCAACGTGTACAGTTTACTTGCCCAGTCCCATTTTAAGCGAAAAAGATTACGCAAAGCCTGTGCTTTAGGCTCTCTTTTTAGTGCGCTTTATGTCAAAATATATTGCTATACGCCCTGAATTTTTTGCTCAAATACTCAGCTGGTTTTGCGCAAAAATTTATACGTCCTAACTTCTAAATAAAGGTGGAAAAATTGCAGCAGTTTGCTATTGGTCAACGTTGGTTATCAGACACAGAAACGGAATTAGGACTTGGTGTTCTGATTGATGTAGATGAGCGATCGGTCAGCATTTTATTCCCTAAAAGTGATGAAACCCGTGTCTATGCACGCAATAACGCACCTTTATCGCGTATCATTTTTAATGTAAATGATGAAGTTCAAGACCAAGAAGGCAATGTGTGGACGGTTGAATCGGTCGAAGACCGTCATGGCGTATTGCGTTATAACGTAGTGCGTCGTTTGCAAGATGGGAGTGAAGAAAAGAAATCACTGAATGAAACCCGTATTGGTGCAAGTATCCAACTTTCAAAACCATTAGACCGCTTGCTTGCTAGCCAAATTGACTATAAAGAATGGTACGACTTGCGTATTGAAGCCTTGTTGATGCAAGCCAATATGCAAAGTAGCCCACTGCGCGGCTTGGTGGGTTCGCGTGTAGGTTTGATTCCACATCAACTTTATATTGCACATGAAGTCGGTAAGCGTTTTGCGCCACGTGTCTTATTGGCAGATGAAGTTGGTTTAGGTAAAACCATTGAAGCAGGTTTGATCATCCATCAGCAACTCAAAACAGGACGTGCGGAACGTATCCTGATTTTGGTACCTGATTCGCTGCAATATCAGTGGATGATTGAAATGCGTCGCCGTTTCAATCTGCAATTCTCTTTGTTTGATTTAACCCGTACGGCATCTATTAAAGAACACGATCCTGACCTGAATCCATTCTTGACCGAACAATGCATCATTGCTTCAGTCGATTTAATGATTGACCACGATGACTTACGCGAACAAGCCCTAGAAGCAGGTTTTGATTTGCTGGTGGTCGATGAAGCGCATCACTTAATGTGGAGCGAAGAAGAAGGTGGTAATGACCGTTATGATCTGGTCGAAGAATTAGCCGAACAAACCGCAGGGGTGTTATTGCTTACAGCAACGCCTGAGCAACTGGGTGTAGAAAGCCATTTTGCGCGTTTACGTTTACTCGATCCGCAGCGTTTTAGTTCACTAGACCGTTTCTTGGATGAAGAAGCGCAATATCAACATACGGCAAAAATTGCCGAAGTCTTAATGTCAGATGCCGCATTGGAAGAAAGCCATTTGGTTGCACTGGAAGGCTTGTTGGGACATCGCATTGAAGATAACCCAGAGCAGCGTTTCCGTGCCATCCACGAATTATTAGACCGTCATGGTACAGGGCGTATTTTGTTCCGTAATACCCGTGAAGCAATTCAAGGTTTCCCAGGTCGTGATTGTCAGCCTGCGCCGTTACCTGCGCCAGAAAACTGGTCTAAAGATGGTAAATTACGTGAACAAATGTGGCCAGAAGAAGCACAGCTCGATGGCAGTTGGATGGAAACTGACCCGCGTGTAATGTGGTTAATGGAGCGTTTGCGTAGCGACTTAAAACATAAAAAAGTGCTTTTAATTGCGCGTAGCGGCCCTGTGGTAGAAGCCCTTGAAAATGCGCTGCGCCTACATGCAGGTATTCGTACTGCAATGTTCCATGAAGGCATGAGCTTGTTAGAGCGTGACCAAGCGGCAGCATATTTCGCAGAAGATTCTTATGGTGCACAAATTTTATTGTGTTCCGAAATTGGTTCAGAAGGGCGTAACTTCCAGTTTGCATCAGACCTGATTTTGTTTGACTTGCCTGCTAATCCTGACGTGTTAGAACAACGTATTGGTCGTTTAGATCGTATTGGTCAAGAAAACCGTATTCAAATTCATGTGCCGTATTTGGTGGGTACTGCGCAAGAACGTATGTTCCGTTGGTATAACGAAGCACTCAATATTTTCAGCAATATTTCACCCACTGCACAAACCTTGCAGGAAAACTCTATTGTCGATTTAAAACACTGCTTATTGGCAGATTTAGGACAACAGTTTGAAGATTTACTGGAAGCAGTCAGTGTGCAGCGTGAAGCTTTGGAAGCAGAACTTCAAGCGGGTCGAGATCGTTTGTTGGAATACAACTCTTGCCGTCCTGTGGTGGCGCAGGAAATTGTACAAGCTTTAGAAGATTACGACGACAATACCACGTTGCCTATGTTTATGAAGCGCTTTATGGCATCGACCAATATTGACTTCGATGAACAAAGCAATGGCACGGTGATTATTAAACCAACTGATCAAATGCAAGTGCAAGGTTTGACCTTAGACGAAGAAGGCATGACCGCGACGTTCTATCGGGATCAGGCGCAAATTCGTGAAGATGCACAGTATTTGACCCTAGAGCATCCATTCACAGAAAGCGTGATGGAAATGATCAATACACAAGGTTTTGGTAGCACCAACGTTGCGGTATTAAAATCTGCCGCTTTGCCACAAGGTTCAGTGTTACTGGAAGTTTGGTTTAAGGTGGATGTCATTGCACCGAAAGCGCTGAACTTACCGTCGAGCTTGCCACAGCAACTCATTCGTGTCTTATTGAGCGAAAAAGGGCAGGATTTATCGCAAAAAATTGCCCCTGAAATTTTAAAACCTTATTTACATCATTTAGATGGCAACAGTTGTCGTCAAGTGGTGAAAGCACGCCGTGACGCGATTGAAGCGCGTTATACACAGGCTTTGGAGTTGGCTAAAGCTGCATTGCCTGAATTTAAGCAACAAGCTAAAGATGTATATAGCAAAAAATGGCAATATGAAATTGACCGTTTAAGCTATTTGAAGCAATTTAACCCAAGTATTCGTGAAGATGAAATTACACGTTTACAGAAATTGCAAAAAGAAGGTTTAAGTTTGTTAGATGGCTTATCGGTTACGCCTGAAGCGATTCAGGTGATGGTGGTGGTAAAGCCATAAAGAGTGCATTCAATACAGGTGTCTAGACGGTGTATTTGTATTGAGTCGGTTTTAATCAATCACTTTTTTAAATATTTGGCATCTTCTAAATTGCACGTTTTAAGTTGGGCATTGCGCCTCATTTTTACGGAGCAGTTTAGCGGGTGCTTTTTTAATATCGCAATAAAAATTTTGTGCGAGATTTTTCACATCACAGACTTAAACAAAGTAGCAACCAGTGCTTATGTGTCATTAAAATGACTCATAATTCATCTTTTTCAGCATTCCGGTCATTTGCAAAACCCAGTGGTATGCGTAGTTTAAAGGCTGTTGATCTTTTATCTATGATTGATGTGCCAAGTGTTGAATCTGTAAGCGCGTACGCATAGATCAAGTCACAGACCCGATATTCTTCTTTTAAGCGTATTTTAAATGACTAAAGCTGCAATTCATTTTACCCATGCCAATGGTATTCCTTCTGCCAGTTATCAAAAGTTTTTTCAATGTTTTGAAGCAGATTATCATTTAAAGGCAATTCCACTGATTGGTATGCAAGCAGAATTTCCTGTGACCTATAAGTGGACCTATTTGATTCATCAAGTGATTCAGGACATTGAGCAGCAGTTTCCAAAGCAACAAGTGATTGGTTTAGGGCATTCTTTTGGTTCATTATTAACCCTGATGTGTGCCTATCAGCGTCCAGATTTATTTTCTCAATTGATTATTATGGATCCACCTTTTGTGATTGGATCGAAGTCGGCATTATTTGAAATTTTACAAAAATTTAAACTGAAATATGTAGATCAACTCACACCTGCCGCCGTGACCATGAAGCGTCGAGATCATTGGGCTAGCCATGCAGAAGCCTATCAAGCTTTGCGGCATAACCGTTTATTTAAAAAATTTGATGCACAATGTTTTGAAGATTATTTTGCCAGCGGCATACAAGTCGATGCACAAAGAGGTGGTGTGACTTTAACAATTCCAAAACGGGTAGAAGCTGAAATTTTTAGAACCGTACCTGCATGGTGGTGGCGCACACCACGCAAAGCCCCAGATGTACCTGTGCATTTAATTACAGCAAGGCATAGCCCATTTTATTTGCAAGGTTTACCGCAAGGCATGCAAAAAACTTATGGAATTGAGTTTAGTGTGGTCGAGGGAGGACACATGTTTCCTTTGGAAAATCCTGAAACCACGGCAACACATGTGCAGCAATTAATTCAAAAACAACACGCTTAACAGCGAAGTCTAGCAATTAAATGCTTAAACGGGCGTGACCTGATTCAGGAAAATCGCCCGATTTATCCTGTGTTATGTTAACGAATTTTGGCATCATCCAAATGTCGTGCACCTTCTAAAATCATGCGAATCATGGTCATGGTTTGTTCAGCGGTTTCTTTACGTTCAGTCGCAGGCATATCAATGACTTTAGCGCCCATATTAAACACCAACTGGGTAATGGCTTTTGCGACAATATCGGGATGCGCTAACTTGCTGTTATTTAAACGTTCTAAACGAATTAAATCATCCTGCAATTCTTGCTGGAAATAATTCAATTGGCGCTCAACAGCTAGCTTATAAGAGGTTGAACCCGTATAACCTTCACGTAATAGCAGACTTAAATTGCCTTCATCGGTATCTAATTGTTCAATAAATACTTCAACCGAGCTACGAATAATACTGTTTTGTTTAGATGCTTTTAAACGTGCTTCATGCAAAATTTGACGCAATACCAAACCTGCACGGTCAATCAATTCAATTGCTAACTCATCAATATCTTTAAAATGACGATAAAAACTATTTGGCGCAATACCTGCTTCACGTGCAACTTCACGCAAACTTAAAGATGCAATACTTTTTTGTGGACCAATTAAATTTAACGCGGCCTGAAATAATTCTTGTTTAGTAATGGTTGCCTTGCGTCCAACAGTACGCACGACAAGCGGCTCATGAACCGTTTCAGGTTCTAGGAATGTCGTATCATGGTTCGTTTTCATGGCAGGCTGAGTCATATTTTCAATAGTTTATAAGCTTAGAGGCATTATAGCGGTTGCGCCAGTACTTGTGAAATGATTAGAAACAATACGGGTGTATATACAAATATATATACATGTGTATAATAATTAAAATTTCATCGGGTGGTGCTGAATCATGCAGCTAACTGAAAAAAGAAAATCTCCCTTAACCAGTATTGCAACTGCAGTACTAGATCCTTATGCAGCAAATTTCTGGTTGCAAAAAATTAATCCATTATGGTCGGTGAATCAGTCACTCGGCAAAATTGTGAAAAAAGATATTGCCGCACAAGGTGTGGTGAGTTTCACTTTGCAATTCAATAAAAAACTCCAAGTTGGTGCAGCAGGGCAGCATCATCCTGTTTATGTGACAATTCAGGGCGTACGCTATGAGCGAACCTATAGTTTGACTCAGCTTGATGCACAACACGTTTTGTTGACAGTGAAAAAAGTTGATCAGGGCAAAGTCAGCACATGGCTGGTTGAGCAAGCCAAAGTTGGCGATACTTTAGAGTTTGGTGCGCCTTATGGTGATATGCAATTGCCTGCACAAGCCCAGCCTTTAATTCTATTGGCAGCAGGTAGCGGTATCACACCGATGTATAGTCTGGTACAAGACATGGCAAAATCTGGTCGTCTTAGTAGCACTCCAGTGACTTTAATGTATTGGGTAAAAACCTTTGCAGATGCAGCATTTAAAGCGCAATTTGAAGCTTGGGCACAGCAATATCCAAACTTTAAATTTCAAGTGCTTTATACCCAAGAGCCGAGTTTGGCGCACAGCCGTTTAAATGCAGAACATTTAAAAGACTTAGCGCAAATTGAGCAAAGTGCAGTGTTTGCATGTGGCCCATCGGGTTTTACCACGCAAGCTGAACAATTACTTGCACAGGCTGCCTTGCTAAAAACAGAAGCTTTTAGCATGACGCCTGTTTTAAGTGACGATGTTGGTTTGGTACAAGTTACACTGACTCAATCGAAAAAGATTATCACTATTCCAAAAGGCAAGTCCATTTTAGAAAGTCTGGAACAGCAAAATATTAAACCTAAATACGGCTGTCGTATGGGAATTTGCCATAAATGCGTATGCAACAAGGCTGAAGGTTCAACGAAAAACTTGGTCGATGGTGTTCAAAACAGCGAACCGAATAACCAATTGAAAATCTGCGTCAATTCAGCACAAACTGATTTAATTATTGATTTATAAGCGAGTTCCGATTATGAATATGCCAGTAAAAATAGAATATTTCCGCAATCCTAAAAACCGTGAACTCACTCAATTTGAATTAGATGAGCTTGCACGTGAATTAGACGCCATTAAACAAGAAGTTTTGGATGATATTGGCGAAAAAGATGCTAAATACATCCGCCGTGTTTATTCAACCATTCGTTATAGCTCAATGGCAGGTCGTGCCTTATTGTTCGCAGGATGGTTCCCGCCAGCATGGGTTTTGGGTACAGGCTTGTTAGGCTTTGCCAAAATTATGGAAAACATGGAATTAGGTCATAATGTCATGCATGGTCAGTATGACTGGATGAATGATCCTAAATTCAATGGTGCAAGTTATGAATGGGATACGGTAGGTACTTCAGACAACTGGCGTCAAACCCATAACTTTAAACACCATACTTATACCAATATTAAAGGTATGGATGATGATATTGGCTATGGTTTGGTGCGTTTGTTCCCTGAACAGCGTTGGAGATCGGGCTATTTATTGCAACCTTTATATAGCATTCCATTCTGCTTATTGTTCCAGTGGGGCGTTGCGATTCAGAATTTAGAAATTGGTAAAATTTTGAATGGCCGTAAAAGCAAAGCACAAGCTAAAAAAGAATGGCAGCCAATGCAGAAGAAAATTGGCAAACAATTGTTCAAAGACTATGTGTTTTTCCCACTAATTGCTGGGCCATCAGCTCTGCCAGTATTTACAGGTAATTTAGTTGCGAATGGTCTTCGTAATATTTGGACATTTAGTATTATTTTCTGCGGTCACTTCACCAAAGATGTAGAAGTGTTTCCAAAGTCAGTGATGCAAAATGAAAGCCGTGGACATTGGTATATGCGTCAAATTCGTGGTTCATCGAATCTTACAGGTTCAGAAGCATTCCACATTTTGACAGGGCATTTAAGCCATCAAATTGAACACCATTTGTACCCAGATGTGCCTGCGCGTCGTTATCGTCAAATGGCGCCAAAAGTGCAAGCTGTGTGTGAAAAATATGGCTTAAACTACAACAATGCTAGCTTGGTTAAGCAATACGGCAGTGTATTAAAACGTATTGTGAAATATGCTTTTCCATTTAAGAAATAAGCATGAATATCATTTATGAAATTTTAGATTTGTAAATGATTAATCAAACAGTGATAAAGATATCTTTAATGATATAGAAAAGCGGCTTAGATGAGCCGCTTTTTTTTGCATGCTACTCAGTGGATGAATGGGGGTGAATGGCTGAATATGTATAGAAAGTTACATCTAGAACAAATCATAAAAAAAATTGTGTAATTTTTTGTGGTTTTTAGTTTAAAAATATTTGTGTGAATAGTGCTGTTTTGATCTTTTTTGCAATTGTAGTTATGGTGTGATTTGAAAATATAAACATATACTCTGTATGAGTATATGATATTGGTTATCATTTTATACTAGAAAAGTTTTTCTTAATTTTATTTCTTGTTTATAACTTATTGAATTAAATAAATTATATTTTGATATATTATAACATTATAATATTTTTTTGAAACAATTACTGCATTTTTGCTCAATAAAGAGAAGTACATCTGCATGGAAATTGTGGTGACAGGGTTTGTAGTTGTGTAAGTGAAATGAGCATTTAGACAAATTATATCTAAGCTGAGTTGTGCTAATTTTATAAATAAGTACCGATTGTGAAGCGAGTAATAAAATGTCTAAAAACAGTGCCTCAAGTTGCCAGTCTAAACAATCAGGTTTCACCCTTATTGAACTTATGATTGCTGTGGTCATTCTAGCCATTCTTGCTGCAATCGCAATGCCAATGTATTCAAATTACACTCTGTACACGACAAAAATAGATAACTCATTGAAATAATGTCACAATAATTGTTTTCTAACGACGAATACTATGACACATCTCAATGAGTTATATCTTATCTTAAACAAATCTCTAAAATGGAACAA
>NZ_VOXY01000022.1:0-24381 GCF_013420525.1 Acinetobacter sp. YH01003
AAAGTTTTACGTACTTTAACTGAATCAACCTATGAAATTCAGCCTCAGCAAAGTCATTATGAATCTCTCGAAGTAGATGAGTTCTGGAATTTTGTTGGAAATAAAAAGAATAAACAATGGCTTATTTTTGTTCAAAAGTCATATTTTACCTCGGAGAAACCGGACATTTTTATTTTGGAGTTACATCTCTGTTTCGTATAACAGCCATTATGTTAAATGAATGATAATTGACATTTTGTTCATTAATACTGATATGCAACGAATTTTATTATATGTCACCCCTCAATTACAAATATAAATGACTGCTCGTCTAATCATCTCCATTACACAATTAAATGTTAAAATGCATAGCTACTTCATCTAAGATAAAATATATGTATCCAAATCTACAGCACAGCTTCGAAAACAGCGTCATTCTCGTTGTAGAAGATGATTATGATATTGGTGACATTCTTGAAAAATACATAAAAAATGAAAACATGCAGGTCATCCGTGCATTGGATGGACAACAAGCTTTAGAGTGCCTAAAAGCCAACTCTATCGACCTGATTCTCCTTGATATTAAATTACCCAAACTAAATGGCTGGGAAATTCTACAAATCATCCGTCAAACAAGTCATTTACCTGTCATTATGCTGACTGCCTTAGATGATCAAGTGAATAAGATCATGGGGCTAAAAATGGGTGCTGATGACTTTATTATTAAGCCATTTAACCCAAACGAAGTGATTGTACGAATACAAGCCGTACTTAGACGAAGTACAAGCCAAAATATGGAAATAACTAATATTATTCGTTATAGAAATATTGAAATTAATCCAGATCATCATCAAGTTTACATTTCAAATGGTCAAAGAAATCAGTTGCTCAACCTTACGTTAACTGAGTATAAGATACTGTTTTTGATGGCAAAAACACCGAATAAAGTCTTTACACGTAATGAATTGATCCAAAACTGTATGCCTGAAAGTGATGCTTTAGATCGCACTGTAGATAGCCATATCAGCAAATTACGCAAAAAACTTGAAGAAAATGATGTAAATGGCTTATTAATCAATGTCCGTGGCGTGGGGTATCGCTTAGATCAAAATCATGAAATTTAACTTTTTTAAAAATTCTGTTGGAATTAACTTCCAGTTTATTATCATGATGAGCCTATTCAATTTAGGCATTACGCTGTTATCTTTCATGATTGGCTATTTTGTTTATAGCTGGGCGATAAAAATAGGTTTTCTAAATACACAAGTTATTAATTCAAATGAATTTTCAGTTACCTCCGTTGACTTTATCTGGCTGTTTTTAGTGCTATTAACAGGCTTTTTTCTTTCTACTATCCTCGCCTTTAAATATGGAAAACGCTATACACAGCCAATTAGTGATTTAGCAGATGTTATTCAACAAATTCAACAAGGCAATTTAGCACTCAGAATTAAACAGCCACATCATGATATTCCACATGAAATCAAGTCTCTTATTGAGAACTTCAATGAAATGGCAAACCAACTTGAAGTATCAGTTAAGAATTCAACTGTTTGGAATGCTGCAATTGCACATGAATTACGAACACCTGTGACAATATTACAAGGTCGCTTGCAAGGTATTGTCGATGGTATATTTATTGCCGATAAAGCTTTACACCTAAGCTTATTGAACCAAGTCGAAGGCTTATCTTACCTTGTGGAAGATTTACGGACACTGACACTTATTGAAAATAAACAATTACGATTAGAACTAGAAAAGACCAATTTAAAAAATAGTATTGAAAAATGTCTGCAGATGTTTAATGAACGGTTTCATGTTAAAGGTTTAACTATTGTTTTAAATTTGACGGATAAATTGGTTTGCGTTGATATAAGAAGGATGGAACAGGTCTTTATTGCATTGTTCTCTAACTTTCTAAGATATTCGAATGCTGGAAAAATAAATATTACATCTGTAACCACAGCAGAACATTGGGTATTGACGTTTGAAGATGAAGGTCCTGGTATTGATGAATCGCATCTTAAACACCTGTTCAAACCCTTCTATCGACTGGAAGACTCTAGATCATGTCTAGATGGCGGTACTGGATTAGGCTTGGCAGTGATTGATGCAATTATTGAAGCACACCAAGGTCATATTTATTATTCTAAATCCAAAAACTTAGGTGGCAGCTGTTTTACTATTCAACTAAATCGTAAGACATCAACTCATTTATAATGTGTTAAGTTCAGATTAATACGGCTTAATTTAAACCATAAATTTAAGATAAATTGATGTCTGAACTTAACCATTCTGTTTGATGATCCTCAAATAAATTTCATCACAATGAATTCTCATCTCGATATTTAGCTAGCATAAAAAATACCACAATGGAGAGTATCCCGATGATAATCCCTGCTGTTAATAATAAATTAACATGAGCTGAACTGAAGGCAATTTTACCTGCGTTAATCAATGCTGTACCTTGTTCAACGGGTAACTGGCTCGCCACTAAATAGGTATCACCAATCGAAAGTCTGGCTTTTTCTGCTAAAACAGCAGTTAAATCTGACGGCACTTGAAGATGACTGCCAAATATATAGGCCATGAAAACACCAAATAAAGTAATACCTAGTCCTGTACCCAGTTCATAACCTGTACTTTCAAGTGAACCTGCCGCACCGCCCTTTTCTGCAGGTACTGAGCCCATGATCGCAATGGATGAAGCTGTTAAACCAATACTCAGTGTTAATCCAATCGAAGCTAAAATAAAGGGAACGATGATTCCCGGATGATGAAAATCTGAATAACTCAAACTGACCAACGCAATTGCTGCCAATATTAATGACATGGTCGCAACCAGACGGAGTCCAAATTTATTGGATAAAAAACCAGCAATAGGCCCGCCAATAGCGGCCGCAACCATAATCGGAACCATAAAAAGACCGGCTTGCAGCGGTGTTAAACGAATGACATATTGCAGCTCCATTGCCAAAGTTAACTCAACCCCTGCCAAAGCGCCTGCAGCAACCATTGCCATAATAATGCCGGCTAAAATAGCAGGACGTGAAAATAGCGAAAGATCTAGCATCGGCTGAGGAGAATTCAGCTGTTTGCGTACAAATATGGTTAATAAGCCGATAGATAAAACGACCAAAGGCAAGACAATCAACAACGACTGTTTACCGCCTAAGCCTGCTTTTAGTGCATATACAAACGAAATCAAACCGACAATCAGCAATAGCGCTTGACCAAATGCCCAATGTCCAGGGGTTATAGCTTCTTTTCGGGACAATAAGAAATAGCACATTGGTGCGACAACCAGCATGATTGGGACGTTAATCAGGAAAACTGAACCCCACCAGAAATATTCTAACAATCCCCCACCAATGAGCGGTCCAATGGCGGCACCGGCTGATCCGATTGTGCCCCAAATACCCAGCGCAATGGCACGTTCGCGACTGTCTTCGAAGGTTCTGCGAATAATACCCAATACACAGGGCATAATCATGGCACCGCCTAATGCTAATAAAGCACGTGCGGCAATCAGCATAGAAGCCGTTTGGGAAAATGCCGCAAGGACTGAGGCAATTCCAAATATAACCAAGCCAATCAGCAGAATCTTACGATTGCCGACACGATCAGCCAAAGTTCCCATCGGAACTAAAAGTCCAGCCATAAGTAATGGATAAATATCAATAATCCATAAGACTTGGTTACTTGTGGCACTCAGCGATTGGGTTAATGAGGGAACCGCAACATGCAGTACAGTCATATCAATCACAATCGGCAGAAATGCAAGCACGACAGCGAGCAATATCCACCAGCGTTTCGGATCAAGATTGGTAGCTTTCATGATTAAACCTATATTGATGGTTTATTAAATCAATTCTGAAATAAAGATGTAAATGAAAGATTTGTTGTGGGCTAAACTCGTTAACCCACAGCTTTTATTCTCAGTTTTGATGCTTAATGTGCCGCTTTACGTTTCGAGAATTTCTCAACCATGCTCATGACGACAATAAAGAAAATCGGTACAAAAATAACAGCTAGAATTGTTGCGCTGATCATGCCGCCAAAGACGCCTGTACCAATCGCTTTTTGAGTTTCAGAACTAGCGCCACTGGCAATGACTAAAGGAATAACGCCACAGGTAAATGCCAAAGATGTCATTAGGATTGGACGTAAGCGCAATTTAGCGGCTGCAACGGTTGCCTCCACTAAACCCATTCCTTCTTCTCTTAGTGCTTTTGCAAACTCAACAATCAAAATAGCATTCTTTGCAGATAGACCAATAATCGTGATCATGCCGACCTTAAAGAAAATATCATTTGGCATACCACGTAACATTACTGCTAAAAAGGCGCCAATCAACCCTAGAGGGACAACTAGCATCACAGAGAATGGAATTGACCAGCTTTCATAAAGCGCTGCCAAGACAAGGAAAACGACTAACATCGACAACAGTAATAAAAACAAGGTTTGTGATTCCGACTGTTTTTCTTCTAGAGAAATCCCAGTCCACTCATAACCCACACCTTTCGGAAGTTGTTCAATCAAATTTTCCATCTCAGTCATGGCTTGTCCTGAAGATATACCTGCTGCTGGACTGCCAGAAATACTCAATGATGGACGACCGTTGTAACGATTGTATTGTTGTGGGGAATGTTGCCAAATTGGAGTAATTATTTCAGACATTGAAACCAATTTACCGCTTTGACTGTTCACCTTAATCTGAAGAATATCTTCAATACTCATGCGTGATTTGGCATCAAGTTGCACAATGACTTGCTGCATACGGTCATGATTTGGAAAATCATTGATATACATCGAACCCATTGAGGTTGAAATAATATCGGTCACATCACTGAAATTAACACCTAATGCCTGCAATTTATCTCTATCAATTTTAAGCTGTACAGAACTGCCATCTGGCAAACCTTCAGGATAGACCTCCGCCACGATTTTACTTTGTGCTGCTAATGCTAAAAGCTGATCTTGTGCTTCTCTTAAAGCAGGCATGCCAATATTGCCACGATCTAATAATCTCAGTGAAAAACCAGATGAGTTACCCAATTCATCAATTGCTGGTGGTAACACAGACATGGTTTGACCTTCTGAACTTTCAGCCATCGCTATATTGGCATTATTCACGACTTCTTGTGCCGTAATAGTACGCTCTTCGAATGGCAATAGATTGGTAAAATACATCGCTGTATTCTGACCAGATCCACTAAAACCAAAACCTAAGACCGCCATATTGTCTTTAATCCCCGTTTCTTGGTCTAAATAATTTTGAAACTCAGCAACGACTTTACGGGTACGTTCTTGAGTTGCATCCGCAGGAAGTTGAATCGAAGTCATAAACCACCCCTGATCTTCTTCTGGCATAAACGCAGTCGGAACGTGTTTAAAACTAAAAATCAGCACAATGACAATGCCTAAGAAACATAACATTGCGAGGGTTTTATGTTTAATTACTTTAAATAAACTGCGTTCATAGCGATTGTTCAGCTTCTCAAAACTGCGATCAAACGATGCAAAAACACCCTTTTTCTGATGGTCTTGATCAATCGGTTTTAACATCGTTGCACATAACGCAGGGGTTAATGTCAGTGCAAGGAAAGCTGAGAATAAAATTGAAACCGACATGGTAATGGTGAACTGACGATAGATAATCCCCACTGAGCCTGACGCCAATGCCATCGGCAAGAATACAGCGGCTAACACTAAGGTGATGCCAATAATCGGATTGGTAATTTCCTTCATGGCTTTAGATGTGGCTTCAACTGGAGATAAGCCTTCTGTCGCCATAATGCGTTCAACATTCTCAATGACCACAATCGCATCATCGACAATAATCCCGATCGCAAGCACCATACCGAACATGGTCAGCACATTAATCGAAAAACCAGCAAGCAGCATGACTGAGAATGTGCCAAGCAATGCAATCGGTGCAACAATCGCCGGAATTAAGGTGTATCGAACATTGTGTAAAAAGATAAACATGACAATAAAAACTAATGCCATAGCTTCAAGCAATGTCATGATTACTTTTTCAATCGAGATTTTTACAAAAGGTGCAGTGTCGTAAGGTATAGAGAATTTCATACCATCAGGCAGTGCTGAACCTAACTGTTCAATTTTCGCTTTAACACCTTCTGCAGTCTTGACAGCGTTGGCACCAGGACTCATTTGTATCGCCACAGCTGTAGAGGCTTTGCCATTTTCTAAAATCGCAAAGTTATACATCTGTGCCCCGATTTCGACACGAGCGACATCCGACAGTCGAACATTGGCGCCATTTTGTTGAGCACGTAAACTAATTTTCTTGAATTGCTCTACAGTTTCTAATTGACCTTGAGCAGTTAAAGGAATAGTAATTTGTTGCCCCGTCAAAGCAGGAACATCACCAATACGACCTGGTGATATCGGCAAGTTTTGGTTTTGGATGGCTGTATTCACATCTTGAATACTCAATCCATAAGAAACCAAACGATCTGGATCGACCCAAATCCGCATGGCTTTTTCAGCACCAAAATTTTGGACTTTACCAACACCGTCAACCCGCTTTAATTCTTCAATCACATAGCGAGTCATATAGTCACTGACATCAATTTCACTATATTTGCCATTCGGTGAACTTAAGCCCACCATCATTAAAAAACCAGACGACGCAGCATCGACCATCAGCCCTTGTTGTCGCACTGTTTGAGGTAAGCGTGACTCAATGGCTTTAATTTTGTTTTGCACATCAATTTGTGCAAGTTCTACATCTGTACCTGGTTTAAATGTTGCGGTGATTGTTGCTGTTCCAGAACTATCTGAACTTGAACTGTAATAAAGTAAGTTTTTGACACCTGACATTTCCCGCTCAATCAAGGTCACAACACTATCATTCAATGTTTTTGGCGTAGCACCTGGATAGATTGCCGTAATACTAATCTGTGGTGGCGCAACACTTGGGAATCGTGCAATAGGTAACTTGGGGATGCTTAGTACACCCAACAGAATAATAAATAAAGCAATCACCCATGCAAAAATAGGACGCCTAATGAAAAATTGGGACATTATTGCTGTCCTCCATTTTCCTTAATATTTGTAGGTTGCCACTGCTTAATTTTTAATTTTTGCTCAGGCTGTATACGATCAGCCCCTTCAACAATGACTTTCTCACCTGCTTGTAACCCTTGTTTGATCACATAGTTATTTTGATAACGTTGACCAAGCTGAACAGGCTTGCTTTGCGCTAAACCTTTTTGATTAACAATCGTAACATTGGCTTTACCACTAATATCATGTTGAATCGCTTGTTCTGGAACTAGGAGCGCATTTTCAACTTGAGCTCGGCTCATATTGACTCGAACATACATGCCTGGCAAAAGTTTTTGATTTTCATTATTGGCTAAAATACGGATTGTGACATCACCCGTATCAGGATCAACTTTAGTATCCGAAAATAGGATTTCACCTGTAACGTTATAAGGTTTACCCTGACTATTTAGGATTTCAACCGTATGTTTGGTATTTGACACGTCACCTTGCTGTAAAGCTTCCTGTAGTTTTTCATAATCACTAATTGATTGCTTTACATCAACATAGACTTTATTAATCTGTTGTATTACGGCCATTGCATTAGTATCACCTTGACCAACTAATGCACCCTCAGTCACTAAGATTTCACCAATCGTTCCCGAGATAGGGGCTGTAACAGTCGCATATTTAAGATTAAGTTGTTGTCTGCTTAACATGGCTTGCATTTGCGCCACATCGGCTTTTGCTTTTTGATAATCTGCTTCGGTATTGTTGTATTCCTGCTGACTAACCGCATTTACTTTTACTAATTCAGTGTAGCGTTTTAACAGCACCTGCAAACGTGTCACCTCAGCTTGTGCACGGTTTAAAGTGGCTTGATTGCTTTTTACATCTGCCTGAAATATTTCAGAATTCAATTTAAAAAGCGGTTGACCTGCTTGCACATAAGAGCCTTGCTTAAAAAGTACTTTATCAACAATTCCACCTACTTGCGGGCGAATTTCAGCAATACGGTAAGCGACAACACGGCCTGGAAGATTTTCAATTAAATTCATGGAATGCGGTAATACCGTGATGGTACTGACAACCGCTGGTGGCATTTCTGTTGGGGACTGTTCAGCATCTTTGGCTTGTGTACAGCCGATTAAAAGTACAGTTGTAATAAGTATTGAACCTATTAAATGATAATGTGTTGACATGCTTTTTCAGAGGGGGGGTTTTAGATACTACTATTTTGAAATAGCAGTGTTTATGAATTGCTGATGTTGTGTGGAGATTGTGTGGAGATTGTGTGGAGAGATTAAAAGATTTATTTTTTAATGACACGCTTAAACAGCGTGGCTTGTAAATTAGTATAAATAATTTTGTTGTTCTACAATTTTGATCGTATCTTAGTTTTTTCTCATAGTTCATGAACTTTAAAATTCTAAACCAAGACTAATATTTATATAAGCAATTGAAAATACAATACATAGTTTCTTTATACACTTATGAAGTGAACTTTAGGTGAACATAAGTTAAATAGAAATTTTTAATTAGTTCAGCACAAACGTACAATCTTTAAGGCCTATAACTCGATACCGTTCTCTCTTTGATGTTTATTGCTATCTAATTGAGTGAACTCTGTGGAAATATTTCTTTATACATTAAGCGTTATGTATAGCCCAGGCCCTGTAAATTTTATGGGGCTAAATTCTGGCCTTACAGGTCAATTAAAAAAGACTATAGGATTTTACCTAGGCATTGGTTTCGCCATGTTGATCTTATTCGTATTGTTTGGCTATATAGGTGAAGCTGTTATTCCACATGGATTGATTCATTATATTGCTTTAGCGGGTGCAATTTATACATTCTACTTGGCTATAAAAATGATTAGGGCGAATGTAGAAACAACTCAACAGCAAGAAAGCCATCTAACATTCTTAAATGGCTTATTTATTCAGTTATTAAATCCAAAAGCCATTCTCGTCATTCTACCTGTTACGACAATTATGTACCCTGCAGCCAAAATCACAGGAATCATGATCTTGATAGTTTCTTTACTGATTTCACTTGGTGCTGTTGGCGCACCATTCACCTATGCTCTGGTTGGAAAAGTATTAGGCAACAAAATTGCTAATCCTATCTGGTTTAATCGGCTAAATAAGCTGATGGGTATACTCTTGATTTTATCAGGGCTTTTTATGTTCAAAGATTTTCTTAATGGAATAAATCTGCTGTAGGACAAATTAGCCGTTCAAATCGAACGGCTATCTTTTAATATTTATCATTTTCCATTGAGTGGGAGTTAAACCAAATGTTTTTATAAAATGTCTGGTCATATGACTCTGATCAAAAAAGCCTGCATTTAAAGCAGCATTAACAATAGACTCCCCTTGAGCAAGGTAGAACTTAACTGTTTCTAAGCGACGCATGATCATATAACGGTGTGGGCTAGTTCCAAATAATAATCGGAAATCACGAGAAAGGCTCCAGCGGTCACGATCAGCATGTTTCTCTAAATCTGACAAACTTAAGTTTTCATGTGGATACGCCAAAATACACTCACGCGCTCTCTCTGCTGCCTTGTAGTCAAATTTTTTGTTTTGGTTAGATGAAGTATCTGAAATTTCACACAGTGTAGTTGCCAAATCAAATAGAGCATCTTCCTCTTCTAGGGTATCCATATAATTATTTATATTATTTAGAAAGCTATCCATTGCCCTAAACAGGCGAATATCATTACTTAAGCCATGTCTGATAAAAGGCAAAGGTTTACCCTTTAAAATGGTTTGGATCATCGCTGGTTCGATGTAAATCATTCTATAGCGATAGCCATCTAATGTTCCTGATTCACCATCATGCTTTTCATCCGGGTGTAGAACCATAGTCATGCCTGGCAAGCTATGTTGCAATGTACCTTTGTAATGAAAGTTTTGAACTCCGGAAAGAGTCCTGCCAATAGCATAAGTATCATGTCGGTGAGGTTTATAAGCATAATTGGAAAGAAATGCTTCAATTCTTTCTAATTTATGATTTTGAGTGGGGGATCTCACAATCCAATTATTTCCACTGGAGAAATCAGGCATAATTGATGGCCAATTTTTCGTAGATTCTATTGTAGATTATTTTTCACTTTTCCTAAAATTAACATAATACACGTTATACGAAGTTGAAATGAAAAATGGAGCTTAAAGCTCCCTTTTTTACTAGTTTTTTTTAAATTGCTAAGCGTAAATTCAGTGCTTTTACGACTTTAATAACAGTATCAAAGCTTGGATTTACATCGCCAGAAAGTGCTTTATAAAGACTTTCTCGACCTAAACCAGTGTCTCTTGATAATTGAGCCATTCCTTTAGCTTTAGCAATATTACCTAAAGCTTTTGCAATGAATGCCGCATCACCATTAGATTCATCGATACAGGCTTGTAGGTAAGCTTGCATATCTTCTTCTGTTTTAAGATGTTCAGCACTGTCCCATTTGCGAAGTTTGATAGCCATTTACAGCTCCTCCTCTAAATCTTGTGCTAATTGTAGGGCAAGTTTTATATCTTTACTTTGCGTAGACTTGTCTCCGCCTGCTAAAAGAATAACGACCCTTTGCCCTTGCTTACAGTAATAGATCCTGTAGCCAGGTCCAAAGAAGAAACGTAATTCAGAAACACCTTCACCTACTGGTTCAGTATCTCCAAAGTTTCCATCTTCAACCCGATCAATTCGGACTTGTATACGTCTTTTTGCCTGCAGGTCTTTTAACTTAGTAAACCAGTCATCAAAGACTTCAGTGGTATATATTGAGTACATAAGAGTAATGTATCCTATAGGATACATTCATGCAAGAAATAAACTTGAATGTATGGGGCTACAACAGAATTTCGTATAACCACCATTATGTTAAATAGATAGCAGTTGGGAGATTATTTATTCTTTCAATAGACAAAAACTTGCGGAATTTTTCTTAATTTGTAATCCTTGCGGCCAAGGGTGTCTAGCGTAGCTAAGACAGGTATTCGTTATAGTCGGGCCGCTATAATACGGATGACGAGTGCCTGTATGTTTAACCTAAATATCTTTAACAAGATCTCTAGCGAAGTATTGACCATCAAAAATGATCTTGAGCTGAATTCTGAAAATCAACTGATAACTAAGTATAAGACTTCTACTTCTGAAGATTATAAACAGGCTATTGTTTTGATTTTTAAAGAACGTGGCTATACACGTTTGGAAATAGGTCAATTACTTGGGGAGCCAAAAGCTTCATAAAATACCGATTAAACAAAGCTTGGATATAACATCCAGGCTTTATAAAAAAGTACCTAGCTGTTACCCTTGTCCTGATTTTTTTACTCTAAAACGTTCTTTCATCTTATGACACTTACGCCACCTTAAGTTTATTTATCGTCTTAAATCTGTAAATAACTCATCACTGTCTAGTGATGTGGTGTAGTCGTTTGTGTGTTGTATATATCACATCACTAGCCTATCTGAAAAATTAAAAAACAGGCTATGTTTATGTTATCTAATGTCCGAGAACAGTGGTTCTCTAACATCCGTGGGGATGTACTTGCCGGATTAGTCGTCGGTCTTGCACTCATCCCTGAAGCCATCGCATTTTCAATTATTGCAGGTGTAGATCCTAAAGTTGGTCTATACGCATCCTTCTGTATTGCCGTCGTGATTTCTTTCGTAGGTGGTCGTCCTGCCATGATTTCAGCAGCCACTGGTGCAATGGCGCTGCTTATGGTCACATTGGTCAAAGAGCATGGGCTTGAATATCTGCTGGCAGCAACAATTTTGACAGGCGTGATTCAAATATTGGCAGGCTATTTAAAGCTCGCCAAGTTAATGCGGTTTGTATCTAAATCTGTGGTTATTGGATTCGTAAATGCGTTAGCGATCTTAATTTTCATGGCTCAATTGCCTGAACTGATTAATGTGACCTGGCATGTATATGCTTTTGTTGCTTTAGGTTTAGCAATTATTTATCTATTCCCTCTGGTTCCCAAATTAGGAAAATTACTCCCTTCTCCACTAGTCTGCATCATTGCAATCACATTATTGGCAATCGCTTTAGGAATTGATGTACGGACCGTGGGCGATATGGGGTCTTTACCTGACACACTTCCAATGTTCTTGATTCCAGATATTCCTTTGAATATTGAAACATTGATGATTATTTTGCCTTATTCAGTCGCACTGGCGGCTGTAGGTTTACTTGAATCGATGATGACAGCAACTATCGTGGATGAAATGACTGATACGCCAAGTGATAAATATCAGGAATGTAAGGGACAAGGGATTGCGAATATTGCTTCTGGCTTTATGGGTGGCATGGCCGGTTGTGCAATGATTGGTCAATCTATGATTAACGTAAAATCAGGTGGCCTTACACGCTTATCAACATTCTCTGCGGGCATTTTTCTTCTTATTCTGGTTGTATTTATCAGCGACTGGCTCAAAGTGATTCCAATGGCTGCATTGGTAGCGGTAATGATAATGGTCTCTATCAGTACCTTTGAATGGAGTTCTGTCACTCAGTTAAAAGATAATCCTAAGAGTAGTAATATCGTCATGATTGCGACGGTGATTGTAGTTGTTGCTACGCATAACCTGGCTTTGGGTGTGTTAACAGGCGTATTACTTTCAGCCTTGTTCCTGGCGAATAAACTTGAAAATGATATCCAGGTGACAGCATCTTTTGAAGGAATGGCCCGTTTATATGAGTTGAGAGGTCAGATCTTCTTTAGTTCTTCTGAAAAATTCATGCAAGGTTTTGACTTTAAAGAGGATGTAAAGGAGGTGATTATTGATTTGACCCATTCTCACATTTGGGATGTAACATCAGTCGCCATGCTTGATTCTGTTGTAAATAAATTTCAAAAGAATGGTGCGAATGTCACAGTACGTGGTCTAAATGAAGCCAGTTCGATCATGATTGATAAGTATGGGACACATGCCAGAATTTAAGTTTTAAAAATTCTATATTTATATAGAATTTCTAAAATTAACATAATACACCTTATACGAATCTAAAAATGGGAGCCTTTA
This sequence comes from Acinetobacter sp. YH01003, assembly GCF_013420525.1. Taxonomy (NCBI): domain Bacteria; kingdom Pseudomonadati; phylum Pseudomonadota; class Gammaproteobacteria; order Moraxellales; family Moraxellaceae; genus Acinetobacter; species Acinetobacter sp. YH01003. Next base: position 13,024 of record NZ_VOXY01000022.1, read on the forward strand.
GCTCCCATTTTTACTATATTTTTAAAGTTTTAAGCGTGTTGTACTGTGAGTTTTAAGCCTAAAGCATTTACTACACGATTAATCGTATCAAAACGTGGTGCTGAATCCTGACGTAGGGCTTTGTAGAGTGCTTCACGCCCAATCCCTGCTTCTTTAGCGATTTGAGTCATGCCACGAGCTTTAGCAATAACACCAAGTGCATGGGCTAATTCAGCTGGATCATTTTCTTCAAGAACCATATTGAGATACATCACAATGTCTTCTTCAGTTTTGAGCGACTCAGCCATATCAAAACTTGGTAAATCAGCGACTTTAACCATTTTAATCCTCCAATGTTTTCGATAGTTTGACTGCCCGATCGATGTCTTGTTGTTGAGTTGATTTATCTCCACCACCAAGCATTACAATCACAACGTCACCATGTTGGATGTAATACATCCTCCATCCAGAACCGAAGAATTCTCTCATTTCCCAAACGCCATCTTGGAGAGGTTTAATGTCTCCCCAGTTTCCACGTTGAACCTTATCTAATCGACGATTCAGGCGGATACGGGTCATATTGTCTTTAATGCCATCCAACCATTCATCAAATTCTGGAAGACGTTTAATTTCAATCATGAGGATTCCTTATCTTCTCACTATATTGTATTCGATCGAATACAATATGCAAGTAATTTATACGAACATCCATTAATTTCGTATAACACCATTATGTTAAATACATAATTTTTTTGGTTAAAATTTAAACTTTTTTACTGTTTTTCAGGCAAGATGCATATTTTTTTGAAGCCATACTTTCCTTGTCAGATGTTCAAACATTTTAAGGAGAAAGCAATGACACAAACAGCGAATGATCAACGTGCTACAGTAAAAAATCCTAATAATATTCAACATGCGCAGAATCAGGACAACCGTAGCCGACAATTGAATCCTAATCATAAACCTACGAAATCTAAATAAGGATGAAAACTATGAGCACAGCAGGTTGGCCTAGTACTACTGGAAATCCATCAGGTGGTGGCCGAGACAATAATCCACCTCGTAAATAAAAATTTATTTATCTTGTAATATCAATTCAGAAGGCCAAAGATATTGGCCTTCTGAAGGATATTTCTTCAGGAAGGCTTCCCATATCACGATAAAATCTTCTGATGTAGCTAACGTAGAAACGCTGGCTGTTTTTTGAAAATGTTTATAATAAAAGTCTTGCCAAAAATATATTAACCATAGGCCAGCTATGGCATTAATACTTTCAAACCACTTATCTTCTGGAAGTTCATTTTTCAGGAATAAATAATTCTCTTCTGAGACTTGTTCATAAATTTCATCATTTTTAAACTCACCATAAGGTAGACCTAGGAACTCATAGACTTCATTCAAGTAGCATAGTCTTCTGTTTTCTCTAACTTTTTTAATTAGTTGTATAAATTCTTTAATTTGTTCATCTTCGAGAGAAGGATCTAACCATTGCTCAAAACCATTAGTTGGAGGAATAGTCTTCAGAATCTCGACTTTATGTCCTTTTGTTGCTTCAAACTTTGCATTTATCTTTAAGATAAATAAAAGAAAATCTGTAAAAGTTTTTGATGGGAAGTATGGTCGTTTATTTTTAAACTTAAACTTTAATGCTTGGTTTAGTGAGATTGATTGGAATCCCCACTTCTTAGAAATTAAATGATCTAAGTGAATTAAAATTAGCAGTATATTGACGCCAGAATTTCTAAGCATCTCATGACTAATAATATTCTTTAAATCACCGTTAAAGCTAAAGTTATTTACCAGAAAATCATGTAGTTTGCAGACATCTTCATATAAAAAATTATTTTTTTCTAATTCTGAAAATAGCTTTATATGCTCATTCCAATAAAAAAAATCGTTATTCTTAATTGGATATAGTTCTAAGATTTTTAAGCAGTATGCAAAATTATAGTTTTCTTCATCTACAGCTAAAGAAGTTGCTGAATTAAGTACGAAAAACCCCATTTCTGAAGCAAATTCGGATTTAATTTTAACTTTAGCTATTTCATCATTTTTAAATGGAACATTAGTATATTTTTTCTCAATTTTACCTAGTTTCTTAGCCAGGTTTTTATCCATATTTTTCAATATTAAACAGTAGAATTCTAAAGGATTCATGGATGCCCTAATTTTTTAAAAAATCTAAAATTAACATAATACACCTTATACGAAATGCGTTTGTAACTCCAAAATAGAAATGTCCGGTTTCTCCAAAGTAAAAATGTCCGCTTTTAGAATATGCGCTTTTGCGATTATCGAAGCGGACGGTTTGATATGTTGGTGTCTATGTCGGATAAAGAACTTAAACGATTGTCGGTCGTGCAGGAAATCTGCGATCAACGCATAACTCAATCCCAGGCTGCTCAGCTACTTCATATTTCAGAACGTCAGATCAGGCGTTTACTGCAAAAATACAAAGCTCAAGGCCCAGCTGCATTAGCCCATGCCGGTCGTGGTCAAACCAGCAATTCCAGGCTTCCTGAAGAACTCAGGCTCAAGTGCCTCAATATGGTTGCTGAGCAATTCCATGGTTTCGGACCCACTTTAGCGCATGAAAAGCTGACTACCATTCATGGATTCGATATTTCAGTGGAAACCCTGCGTTCCTGGATGATTGCAGCCGATTTATGGATTCCTCGCTCCAAACGCCTGAAACGCCCATATCAGCCTCGTTATAACCGGGACTGTTATGGTGAACTGATCCAAATTGATGGCTCACATCATGACTGGTTTGAAGGAAGAGCCCCTAAATGCTGTCTATTGGTGTTTATCGATGACGCCACAGGAAAATTGCAGCACTTACGCTTCTGTGAGTCAGAATCAGCCTTTGACTATATGATTTCAACACGTTTGTATGTTGAGCAGCATGGTAAGCCTTTAGCCTTCTACAGCGATAAACATTCAGTCTTCAGGGTGAATCAAAGCAGCAAGAAAGACACCAAGATTACGCAATTTGGGCGCGTACTCAGCACCCTGAATATCGATATTATCTTCGCTAATTCACCACAGGCCAAAGGCCGTGTAGAACGAGCCAATAGAACGCTTCAGGACCGTCTGATCAAAGAAATGCGCCTGGAAGGCATCTGTTCGATTGAACAAGCGAATGCCTGGCTACCCTGCTTCATTGAGCAATTCAATCAGAAGTTTGCCAAGATGGCCTTTAATCCCAAGGATCTACACCGGACTGTCACTGAAACAGCCGAAGAATTAGATGATATTTTTACCTGGCGTGAACCCCGCAGAGTCACGAATAGCCTGACGATTACTTATGATAAATGCGTATATCTCCTGGAAAACACGGAAGAAAACCAAAGATTGATTAGTAAGTATCTTGAGTTCCTGGAATACCCGGATGGTACAGTCGCGATTGAATATCAGGGAAGAAAAATCAATTACAGCATCTTCGATAAATTAAGTCAGCTTAACCAGCGAGAGATTGTTGAGAATAAACGTTTAGGTGCAGTTCTCAATCATATTCAACAACAGCATGAAGAATTGGAACAGCAAAACAAACGTAATCGTTCTCAATCTATGCCAAGCAGACGTGCACAGAAGACAGTAATCAAAGAACGAAATCTGAATCCTGTGCTTGACTTGGAAATGTCTGTATAGGACATTTCTATTTGGTTTTAAGGTAGGACATTACTACTTAGGAATAACAGCGTTATAATTCTCTATAGAAATCAATGCTGTAGTTTCTAGTTGATAGCCCATCTTCCCCAAGGTGGGCTTTTTTTATGATTTTTCACGTTCCACGCTTATTATTTAATCAAAAGACCTCTTGCGAAAGTATAGTTTATCTAATTTTTGAATTGGCTAAAACCTCATAAAATATAGCTTTTGGCTGCTTAAAATTTGACTAACGCAAGAATTCTAAAGTTTCTCAACTTTGATTAGCTCAAATAAATACCATTTCTCTTTTTCTAGGTCTCTTTAAATCACGAATTATGTAACTATAGAGTATAGCCTAACGGAACAAAATAAAGTCTTAAAAAGCAACTCAAAAACCGTATTTATAGACTTAATATTTAATTTCGGTACAATATGTATTTAATTATCTAAACTCTAACGGTACAGAATGCCTAATCAGGTCGGATATATTCGAGTCAGTTCAACTGAACAAAATACTGAACGTCAATTAGATGGAATCAGCCTGGATAAGACCTTTACTGAAAAGGCAAGCGGTGGTAGCCGTGAACGTCCTCAGTTAAATGCAATGCTCGACTATCTGCGTGAAGGTGATACGGTGCATGTTCATAGTATTGATCGTCTGGCACGTAATACAAATGATCTGAACGAAATTGTGAATAGTCTGAATGATCGTGGTATAACCATTATTTTTCATAAAGAGAATTTGACCTTCAGTCATGATGTAGCACAATCGGCAATAAATAAACTCATGTTTCAGATGCTTGCTGCATTTGCAGAGTTTGAACGCTCCATGATCCGTGAGCGTCAAAAGGAAGGAATTGCAAAAGCCAAAGCGAAGGGCTTATATAAGGGAAGAAAGCGGAAGGTTGACTATGTTGAAATACGAAAAGCAATGGCTGAAGAAAATTCAACATTTAGAGGTGTTGCAGAAAAGTTTAAAGTAGGGATAGCAACAGTACAAAGAGCTTTAAAAGAAGAAACTAATAATCAATAAGGTTGATTAATGAAGACGCTTAGATATTCAAATTTAGAAAAGATCATGACCATTTATACTGAAATTTCTACTTATATTACATTTCATAATGCGACTGGTTTAACAGATATAAATAAATCAATGGAAGATTTTTGAACCGTACCGGGTTTGTCGGAGACCAAGCTTTCTGAGAGAATGTCCCGATGAAAAAAGTAAAATATACCCCTGAAATCAGAGAAAGAGCGGTTCAATTATTGATTGAATCCGAGAAAGATTATCCATCGAATTGGGCTGCGATCACCGCTATTGCTCCCTGAGCAGTATACTGCGCAAGGGTTGTACTCCTGAAACACTACGTGTTTGGTATCAAAAATATTTAGATAAACAAAATCCAGTTAAAGTACAGCAGCTTTCAGACCAAGAACGTATCAAACAACTCGAACGCGAAAATAAAGAACTGCAACGCGCCAATGAAATTCTACGTAAAGCAGCCGCTTTTTTCGCCCAGGCGGAGCTCGACCGCCCACACAAATAATGGTGGATTTTATCCATAATAATAAAGAGCTGTACGGAGTCGAGGCGATTTGTAGAATTTTACCGATCGCACCTTCAACCTATTACCGGACTCTAGATCTCTGTGAAAATCCAGAACATCGAGCAAAGCGAGATTTACATGACTTGCATCATGCTGAGGAGATTAAACGAATTTGGAAGGAAAGTTCAGGTCGGTATGGTGTACGTAAAGTCTGGCAAAAACTGAAACGTGAAGGCTATATTATTGCGCGCTGTACTGTTGCTCGATTAATGCAAAAGCTAGGTATAAAAGGTGTTTGGCGTGGTAAGAACAAACAAACCACCCGTAGCCGAGATGATCAAAAACGAGCGGATGACTTGGTAAAACGTAATTTTACTGCTGATCATCCTGACCAACTGTGGGTGAGTGACTTTACGTATATTCAAACAAATTCAGGCTGGGTTTATACTGCATTTATTATTGATGTGTTCTCACGAGCAATTGTTGGATGGAAAGTATCGACACGGATGAATACAGATATGGTGCTCGATGCATTGGAGCAAGCATTTAGGGCGGCAGAGGGGGCTGGAACGCTGAGTGCGCCCATGCCGCATTGCAAAGCAAAAGATAATCGGATAAAATGTAGCAATTCATATTCGTAAGCGTGGAGTAATCAGATGGGAAATTCCAAGTCAGCAGACAAGTAAGCCGCAACAACCAGTATTGTTGTTGCGGCGCTCTGTAAGGCTAGTCTCATCTGATTGCTGACGAGCAGACGTCGCCCGGTATTCCTTAATCGAGGGTTGATTCGTCATGACCACCACACGCCCCGCGTGGGCCTATACGCTGCCGGCAGCACTGCTGCTGATGGCTCCTTTCGACATCCTCGCTTCACTGGCGATGGATATTTATCTCCCTGTCGTTCCAGCGATGCCCGGCATCCTGAACACGACGCCCGCTATGATCCAACTCACGTTGAGCCTCTATATGGTGATGCTCGGCGTGGGCCAGGTGATTTTTGGTCCGCTCTCAGACAGAATCGGGCGACGGCCAATTCTACTTGCGGGCGCAACGGCTTTCGTCATTGCGTCTCTGGGAGCAGCTTGGTCTTCAACTGCACCGGCCTTTGTCGCTTTCCGTCTACTTCAAGCAGTGGGCGCGTCGGCCATGCTGGTGGCGACGTTCGCGACGGTTCGCGACGTTTATGCCAACCGTCCTGAGGGTGTCGTCATCTACGGCCTTTTCAGTTCGATGCTGGCGTTCGTGCCTGCGCTCGGCCCTATCGCCGGAGTATTGATCGGCGAGTTCTTGGGATGGCAGGCGATATTCATTACTTTGGCTATACTGGCGATGCTCGCACTCCTAAATGCGGGTTTCAGGTGGCACGAAACCCGCCCTCTGGATCAAGTCAAGACGCGCCGATCTGTCTTGCCGATCTTCGCGAGTCCGGCTTTTTGGGTTTACACTGTCGGCTTTAGCGCCGGTATGGGCACCTACTTCGTCTTCTTCTCGACGGCTCCCCGTGTGCTCATAGGCCAAGCGGAATATTCCGAGATCGGATTCAGCTTTGCCTTCGCCACTGTCGCGCTTGTAATGATCGTGACAACCCGTTTCGCGAAGTCCTTTGTCGCCAGATGGGGCATCGCAGGATGCGTGGCGCGTGGGATGGCGTTGCTTGTTTGCGGAGCGGTCCTGTTGGGGATCGGCGAACTTTACGGCTCGCCGTCATTCCTCACCTTCATCCTACCGATGTGGGTTGTCGCGGTCGGTATTGTCTTCACGGTGTCCGTTACCGCGAACGGCGCTTTGGCAGAGTTCGACGACATCGCGGGATCAGCGGTCGCGTTCTACTTCTGCGTTCAAAGCCTGATAGTCAGCATTGTCGGGACATTGGCGGTGGCACTTTTAAACGGTGACACAGCGTGGCCCGTGATCTGTTACGCCACGGCGATGGCGGTACTGGTTTCGTTGGGGCTGGTGCTCCTTCGGCTCCGTGGGGCTGCCACCGAGAAGTCGCCAGTCGTCTAACCGACGACTGGTAGCAGGCCCGCTCCGATGCGGCGCACTAACCATCGAAACCTCGTGAATGTCGGTATCCTGTCTGGCAGGATACCGCTCATTTCCCTTGTTCAGTTCATCGCCGTCGCCGAGCATCTGAATTTTCGGCATGCGGCCAAGGCACTTGGTATCAGCCAGTCGAGCGTCAGCGCGCGTGTGAAAGCGCTGGAGGATAACCTTGGTGTCCTGCTATTTGAGCGCCATGCGCGGGGCGTTCGGCTAACAGACGCAGGCAGGCACTTCATGGAGCGTGTCACGGCGGGTGTCGATCAACTCGATCACGCAGTGAAGACCGCAGGCATGACAGCTCAAGGAGAATACGGCCGGCTTCGCATCGGCATCCATGCCTTAATCCCACGCAGCTTTCTCACGGAGCTGATCCGTCATTATCGGGAAGAACATACGGGCATTGAGGTTGAGATCACCGAAGGCACAGCCCGCGATGCGGTGATGCAGCTTCGTGCTGACCAGCTCGACGTGGTGTTCGTCGCGGGCAAGCCCGAGATGCCCGACTGCCATACCCGACCGATCTGGACCGAACCGCTGGTGGCCGTGCTATCGGATGGGCATCGCCTCGCCGGGCAGTCCGCAATCACTTGGTCCGATCTGGTCGGCGAGACTTTCATTGTTCGCTATGGTGGCACCGGCCCGCAGGTCCATGACCATATCGTGCTGCGCCTTGCCGGGCGTTGGCCCGCACCGTCGATCCGGCGCTTTGATGTGGGGCGCGACACGCTGCTATCTATGGTCGGACAAGGCTTCGGCATCACTATCGTCGGCGAGGCAACGTCATTGTTGCCGACGACCGGCATCGTCTTCCTGCCCTTCCTCGATGAACCGGAGCCGGTTGCCTTTACAGCCGTCTGGTCGCCGTTCAATCGCAACTCCGCACTGAAAAATCTACTCAACCTCGCAGGCAAAATGAAGCGTGACGGCGATTCGCCCAATCGTTTCCTGGATGGCACTCGACCGGCACGATAACGGCACAGGCGATCCATCCTATTTGCCGCCGATAGTATCCGGCAGCCCTCCGGCATCCTCTTTCCTGTTGCCCGTCCCGATTTTGCCTACTCTCTGATCGGCTCCGTCTCTTTTGCCGACTGGAGCCTGCATTGCGCGGAGGCCGAATCCTTTGGGGTCAGATCGCCGTAGTCATCACCATCGTTCTGGTGATGACACTGAGAAATTTGACGATAATCAAAATACTGACCTGCAAAGAAGCGCTGCATACGTCGATAAAATGATTGTGGTAAACACTTGATGGGCAAGGCTTTAGATGCAGAAGAAAGATTACATGTTTGCTTTAAAATAATCACAAGCATGATGAGCGCAAAGCACTTTAAATGTGACTTGTTCCATTTTAGAGATTTGTTTAAGATAAGATATAACTCATTGAGATGTGTCATAGTATTCGTCGTTAGAAAACAATTATTGTGACATTATTTCAATGAGTTATCTATTTTTGTCGTGTACAGAGATTATTATAGAAGCCCCCATGAATAAATCGCTCATCATTTTCGGCATCGTCAACATAACCTCGGACAGTTTCTCCGATGGAGGCCGGTATCTGGCGCCAGACGCAGCCATTGCGCAGGCGCGTAAGCTGATGGCCGAGGGGGCAGATGTGATCGACCTCGGTCCGGCATCCAGCAATCCCGACGCCGCGCCTGTTTCGTCCGACACAGAAATCGCGCGTATCGCGCCGGTGCTGGACGCGCTCAAGGCAGATGGCATTCCCGTCTCGCTCGACAGTTATCAACCCGCGACGCAAGCCTATGCCTTGTCGCGTGGTGTGGCCTATCTCAATGATATTCGCGGTTTTCCAGACGCTGCGTTCTATCCGCAATTGGCGAAATCATCTGCCAAACTCGTCGTTATGCATTCGGTGCAAGACGGGCAGGCAGATCGGCGCGAGGCACCCGCTGGCGACATCATGGATCACATTGCGGCGTTCTTTGACGCGCGCATCGCGGCGCTGACGGGTGCCGGTATCAAACGCAACCGCCTTGTCCTTGATCCCGGCATGGGGTTTTTTCTGGGGGCTGCTCCCGAAACCTCGCTCTCGGTGCTGGCGCGGTTCGATGAATTGCGGCTGCGCTTCGATTTGCCGGTGCTTCTGTCTGTTTCGCGCAAATCCTTTCTGCGCGCGCTCACAGGCCGTGGTCCGGGGGATGTCGGGGCCGCGACACTCGCTGCAGAGCTTGCCGCCGCCGCAGGTGGAGCTGACTTCATCCGCACACACGAGCCGCGCCCCTTGCGCGACGGGCTGGCGGTATTGGCGGCGCTGAAAGAAACCGCAAGAATTCGTTAACTGCACATTCGGGATATTTCTCTATATTCGCGGTTCAGCAGGCATGTCCCCTTTGAGGGCGACCCGACGACAGGATAATCGACCTTATGGTGCGCAAATATTTCGGCACAGACGGTATTCGTGGCAAAGCCAACGAAGGCGCGATGACGGCGGAAACCGCCTTGCGCGTCGGCATGGCGGCTGGCCGTGTCTTTCGTCGCGGTGACCACCGCCATCGTGTCGTGATCGGCAAGGATACGCGCCTGTCGGGCTATATGCTTGAACCCGCGCTCACAGCCGGTTTCACCTCGATGGGCATGGACGTATTCCTTTTTGGCCCGCTGCCGACAACGTATAGGAAGAATAAACGCCCTTTTCACCCAAGTCCAACAGCTTTGGACCGCAGTTGACTCTTTCGACACCCCTGCGATGCAACCCAATCCGGCTGACGGGGAGCCAGCAACGCTGAAAATTTACCCTCCTCTTTCCCACTAGCGGCTCCTTTTCCGACAACCAGCACGGCGGATCCCTGCCGCGGCGCTGTGAACGCAGCATTTTGATTGGTATCGTTGGCCTTCAGGCTCGTCAGTCAAACAGACCCAGGAGCAGCTCAGCCGGTGGCGCCCGGCTTTCGGGTAACGCCCTGGTCCCGCTGGTTTCGGCTTTGTGCTTCAGGTGATCAAGGATCTGCTTGATCACTATAGGGTCTTCAATGCAGGCGATGACTTTCATGGCGCCGCCGCAGCCGCTGCAGGTCTCGATGTCGATATTGAAAACACGCTTGAGCCGTTGCGCCCATGTCATCGACGCTCGCCGTTGTGCTGGTGTTGCCGGTTCATCAGCCACCCTGACCTTGTTGCCCCTGCCCCGTTTTGCCGGCGTGACCAACGCCCGGTGCCGACTGTTGGGTGCGAACACCCCGTGGAAGCGGGTTAGGTTGACTCTGGGCTTCGGTACCAGGGCGGCCAGCCTTGCAATGAAATCCAATGGTTCGAAAATGACGTGCGTGGTGCCGTCCCGGTACGGCGTCTTGAGCTGGTAGCGCACGTTGCCGCCTCGTGTTAACGACAGCCGCTTCTCGGATACCGCCGGGCGGCTGATGTACCGGCACAGCCGTTCGAGCTTCTTGCGTTCATCGGCCCTGGCCGCCACGCCGGCGTGCAGGCTGGACCCGGCTACCTTGCCAATCCCGTCACCGAACGGATCACCACTGGTCGGCAGAGTTTGCAAAGTGAACACCTTTCGCCCCGCCTGTGAACCGACAGCGATACGGTAAGTGATCGAGTGCCCCAGCAGGGGTGTCATCGGGTCGTCATCCACCGCATCCGAGGCCAGATAGCTGTTTTCGACATCCCGTTCCAGCAGGCCTTGCCGTTCCAGATAGCGACCCACCCGGTGGGCGATGGTGTGCGTCAGCTGGGTGAGCTCTGGGCTGGTCGGCGCCTTGACCCAGCGGAAACGCGCTGAGCCGTGGGATTGCTCGACATACACACCGTCGAGAAACAGCATGTGGAAGTGAACATTCAGATTGAGCGCCGATCCAAAACGCTGGATCAGGGTGACCGCGCCCGTCTTGGCCACTTGGTGGGTATGGCCCGCTTTCTTGACCAGGTGCGTGGCAATGACGCGGTAAACGATGCCCAGCACCCACCCCATGATCTCGGGCCGGCTGGCAAACAGGAAACGCAGCTGAAACGGGAAGCTCAACACCCACTGACGCATGGGTTGTTCAGGCAGTACTTCATCAACCAGCAAGGCGGCACTTTCGGCCATCCGCCGCGCCCCACAGCTCGGGCAGAAACCGCGACGCTTACAGCTGAAAGCGACCAGGTGCTCGGCGTGGCAAGACTCGCA
>NZ_VOXY01000023.1:0-23545 GCF_013420525.1 Acinetobacter sp. YH01003
GGATGTGTCATTGCTTTTGTGCAATCGAATCCTTTTGATTCAAAGGTTCCCTATTACAGTAAATCGTTGGCTTTTGAGTTTCCTGAACCGACGGATTGTGTTTTGGATCTGATTAAAACAGCTATGCAACTGCTGGAACACATTTATAAATCTGACGTGAAATATAAAAAGTGTGGTGTAATTCTGACGGATTTAATTGCTAAGCAGCGCTTTACTCCTGACCTGCTGACGGACCACAGCCAGCGTGAAAGTAATGAAAGCCTCATGCAGACTTTAGAAGCGGTACAGGCGAGATATGGGAAAACTAAATTAGCTGTTGGCAGCTGCTACTTGCCACAACGAAAGTGGTCCATGAATCGTACCCATTTGACCCAAAACTATTTCAGCTGGCAGGGATTATTAAAGATCAGCCATTAAATTAATTAGCCTCACCTATTTGGTTTAAGTCAGCTTAATGAAGAACTCGACACATAAGCCGACACAGGCTTGATCCTCAGTCAACCATTTAACAACGTAAGTATGTTGTTTGGGATCCATGTAACACCTCTCGAGGAAAAGGTGGTTAGTAATAAAACTCTGCTCAAGCAAATTTATTGGGTTAACTGTCAGTTTTCACCATCTCATGTCCTTTATTTCTAGAACATTCTAGACTTTTCTCGACCTAGAATTTTTATTCTTTAAAGGTGTCATTCAACGCCTGTTGCACAGCATCAATACGTAATTTGCAGGCTTTATAGGCAGTCATGGACTCTTCAACGATCGCCATAAGGTTATCAATATCCGGTTCTTCCTGAGATTCAAGAAATTCGGCATTTTTCTTGAGAATTTCATAACCTTTCTTGAAACTTAGTTCTTCATTGTTCATGTGCGTTTACCTGTGTCACGGTGGCATCAATGGTGCCATCCTTAAGTTCAATCTGTAATTGCTGGTCAGTAATCTGCTGTATGGAACGGATGGCTTTGCCTTGGCTACGGACAATTGCATAGCCCTTGGCCATCACATTACGTGGATTCTGTAGCAAGGTTTCCCTCATCAATGACTCTACCTGCTGTGAAGCTAGTTTAATCTGTTGTTGAGCAAGATACTTAGTATCACTCTTCAGCATATCAACTCTACGTTGGGCTTCATTGATCTGGTTCTGTGTCAGAGTTTTGATAGTTTTCAGATACTGATCACTCTGGCTCTGGTAGGTGATCAACTGGTGCTGTGACAGTAGCTTGATGGTCTGCAAAGCAGTACTAACTTCATTGACTCGCTCCACAATCAGGTTACGGATCCCTGCGATCACTTTACTCGGAGTATCAAAGGAACGGTGTGCAATTTCATCCAAAATAGTGTGGTCTTTCTCGTGGCCAATACCGACCCAGATAGGCACAGTTCTTTTACACAGCAGTGCGGCCAGATCATAATCATTCAGGTAAGCTAGGTCATTCACGGCTCCACCACCACGGATAATCACAATAAGGTCTGGTGCTATCAAGTAATCTTGAGCCCACTGTCTTAAGGCACGGCCCAAAACCTGAATGATGCTGGCAGAAGCAGTATTACCCTGAAAAGTTGCTGAATGATAAACGAAATGGCAGACACCAGCCTGAGCCAGGGCATCCGCATCTTTTTTAAAGTCACCTAACCCTGCAGCATTTTCCGGTGCAATGACCAAGACATTCTGAATATCAAAGGGTACCGGCAACTGTTTATTGTTATTGAGCAGGCCTTCCTCAGTCAGTCGCAGCAGAATCTGCTGATAGCGTTTGGCGATGTCTCCTAGAGTAAAGCTAGAGTCGATATCTTCGATATTGACCGAGAAGCCATATTGCGGATCAAATCTAGCTTTGACCTTGATCAGTACATTCAGGTCTTTCGACAGTTCAATACCACTTTCTCGTTCAAACTTTAGAACTATTTTTTGTGCCGTAAATTTCCAAATGGTGCCTTTACAACTAGCGATCACCTTATGGCTTTCTTCATCTTTCTCAGCCAACTCAAGATAATAGTGACCGCCTTTAATACTTAAATTACGGATCTCAGCCTTGACCCACACTGCCCCATCAAAAGTCAGATGGATGACTTCCTGTACAGTGGCAAGGTATTCACTAAGGCTGAGTTGTTGACGTTCTGACATGATGTAAAGGATAGCTAAAATATAAGGAGGTGAGATTTAACCTAATATTGATCAATTCTACTGCAAATCAGATGAGTTTATTGCAATTTTGAGAAATGTATAAGTTCTTCTTAGACACCTAGAGTGATCATTGAGATTTTTAGTTTAATTATACTTTTATATTAAAATAGATATATAATCAATAAAATCATTATATTTTACTATTTTAATAAAATTATGAAGCAATACTGTACACTGCAAATCTACCAAGACTATGAATGGCATGACTGTGCTTTGGTTGAGGTTACGGATGATCAAAATGCTGGATGGCAGGCAGCTACACGTACATCATATTTGTTCGAATATGCTATTTCATATATGGATCTAAGAGATGGTCATGCGCTTGCTTATGACTTACCAGTGAACGTTCAAAATAGATTGGAATCAACTTGGCCAGCATTTCTTATGGATCTATTACCTCAAGGATACGGCCGCAAAGAATTACTAATACAGCTTGATTTTTCTGAGAATGTTCAGGAACAAGCGGACTGGGCGCTTTTAAAAGCAGGCGCAGGAAATCCAATTGGGAATCTGCGAGTCAAAGAGGCTCATGAGTGGTTACAAAGTCATTTCCCAAAGCTGCAGAATCAGGGATTTAGCCTAAGCCAAATTATTGAACGTAAAGAGAAGTTTATTGAATCGCTCGCATCTTATGGACTTTTTATTGCTGGTTCATCTGGTATTCAGGGTGAGTGGCCAAAATTGTTGTTAACACAAGGTTATGATGATCTTTTCTATCTAGATCATACTCTTCCAGATGATCAAGTTAAGCAGCATTGGTTGGTTAAATTTAGCCGCGGCAGTGATCAAAATTTGAATAAAATCCTGATGAACGAAGCTTTGTATATGAAAGTCGCTCAGTACTTGCAACTACGTGTACACCGGGATCTTGAGCTACATGGCAAGACTTTGTTTATTCCAAGATTTGATCGCAAAGTAATTAATGGCAAAGTTGAAAGAATTGCTCAGGAAAGCCTTGCATCTCTAGGTGGGAAGGCGGGCTTTGGGGTTAGAATGACCCATAATCAAATATGTACCCTGCTTATGGAGGCTTGTACCGAACCAAAGCAGGAAGTATTTGAGTATTTGAAGCGTGATCTCGCAAATGTTGCCTTAGGCAATAAAGATAACCATACTCGCAATACAGCAATCCAACGCTTCAATAATGGTAAAATTCAGCTCACACCATTATTTGATTTTGCGCCAATGTGGTTACATCCTGATGGTATTGCACGTACTACTCGTTGGGAAAGAGATGATCATGGTGGTATGCCACTTTTGAGTTCTGTGATTGAGCAGATAGCTGAAAGCACTTCGATTGGTCCACAAGAAATTAAAACTTTATTAATTGAACAGTTACCAATTTATCGGGGATTGTTAGAAAAGATGCAGGCTCTTCAAGTAGCGGATGAAATTCTGGAAAATAGCCAATATCGAATAATCAATATTTGCCAGCAGTTGGAGGAGATCAGCCATGGATAAACGTTTTAAACCATTGACCCCTATTCAACAAATGGAAAAAAGACTATCTGTGCTTGAAACCATCAATAATCATCCAGACTGGTCTTTTTATCAAGTTGCTCGATTTATTCGAACAGAGCTACATTTAACACTGAATGATATGGCTAAAATTACTAAGATTGCGCCACAGACACTGCAAAAAATGGAGCAACCAGGGAGCAATCCTACTTTGAAATCCATGCAGAAATTACTCGATACTTTCGGTTTACAATTACAAATAAAAGTTAAATGATTTTTAATTCTGAGCCATCGGTTTTTCTAAAATCTTATCCGTTTAAGGATACAAAGAGGAAATAAACAGGCTCTAGGTTGTTTTATGATTATTTTTAGACAAACGACTCCAAAACCTTATGTAGCAAGGGTTTTGTCTCTACAGTAATTAATTTGTTTTTGAAAAAATGGAGTAGAGTGTTTGAAATATGAATAATCGAATTCGGTTTCTGTAAGCACAGTAATTTCATCTGCATGTGCTTTATATTCATCTATATTTTCGAGTAATTCATCCTCTGAGAATGGGAGTTTTTTTTGATTTTCAGTGTCGTTCATAGAGTCATATCCTGAGAAGTTATTTAGATCATCATAAACCAGACATTTTTAATGGTGAGAATACAGACACTTTAAATGGTTTCTAACACAAAAAAGGGAGCTTATAGCTCACTGCTGTCCCATAGTTTGATTTAAATAAAAAAACCTGAGTCTGAATCGTTAAAATATAAGTGCGAACCAACACTTTAACGACCAAGGACTCAGGTTTTGTCATATCAGAATACCGTATTTCATCAATTGATTAAACCCATACTCCGACAAGATTTTGAACGTCTTGTTCAAATACATCATGTCGGTCAGAAATTTAGAGCCGCTTCAAGATGGGATCAGTTCATTGCCATACTGATGTCTCAACTTTCCTGCAGACAAAGTCTGCGGGATATTCAATCTAATCTAGAGTGTCAACAAGAAAAGCTGAATGCTCTCGGAGCAAAGTCTATCACCCTCGCAGTACACTGGCTCGAATCAATCAGGAACAGCCTGCAGCCTTGTATGAACAGCTATTTTACACCTTGCTTAAATCTTATGAACACTCAAAAGTAGCTCATAAATTCCGCTTTAAGAATCCCTTATATTCCCTGGATGCCAGCCATATTGATCTGTCATTTTCCTTATGTGAATGGGCCAAAGTGCATGAATCCAAAGCCAGCATGAAACTTAGCGTTGGCTTAAATTACAGCAATACCATTCCTGAATTTGTGGCGCTTGGGGATGGCATTGAAAATGATATGGTACAAGGCAGAGCATTCAAATTTCCTGCTGGCAGTATTGTCGTATTTGACAAAGGATATATTGATTATCAATGGTTTGCCCAATTGACTCATCAAAAGGTCAGTTTTGTCACCCGATTGCGCCCAAAGACAGTTTATCAAGTGAAATCTAGCCGCAGCGTATTAGCATCTAAAGGTATTATTGCGGATGAATGGATTGAATTAAGTAGTGCTTATGCAAAGAAAAGAGGTGCTCCCAAATTATTAAGACGTATAGAATTTTATGATACCGATAAGAACAGGACGTTTGAGTTTCTGAGTAATAACTTTCATCTGGCAGCATTAACGATTGCTGCAATTTATAAAGACCGTTGGAAAGTGGAGCTGTTCTTTAAAGCACTTAAACAGAATTTAAAATTAAAGTCATTTCTAGGCCGAAGCCGTAATGCCATACAAACTCAAATTTGGATCGCGTTAATCGCCTATTTGCTGGTGAGTTTCGCTCAACATCTGGGGAAAGAAGGCTGGACAGTGCAGCGCTTACTCAGAATCATTCAAGTGAATTTGTTTGAAAGAAAAACGTTAAAAGCTTTATTCTCACCCGATAAAATCCCCATTAAACAAGAGGAAGCTTATTTAAGCTTCCTCTTGTGAAAAATTGTGGGACAGCAGTGGCTTATAGCTACCTTTTTTATCGTTACACATTAAATCCTATATGTTTTCCTGTTGGAAGCTCCACATCAATACGGAGCTTACCACCCATTGCCTCAACATACTTTTTCATGGTTGAAATCTTTAAATCATTACCACGATTTTCAATTGCTGAAAGTGATGGCTGTTTTATTCCCAAAGTTTCAGCAAGTTCTTTTTGGGAAATCTCTAACTCTTCTCGAATAAGATGGAGCTGAGTCTCTAACAGTAGCTCATCAGCCATTTTTTTAATACGTGCTTGGCTCTCTGGAGAGCGACTAACCAATAATTCCTGTAAGGTTTTAGCCATTAGATTGTTCTCCTAGGGTTGAGAGATGAAGTTCGTATTGCTGTTCTGCAATGTCCAGCATCTCTTTTATAGAAACGCTTTTTACCGCCTTTATCACCGATGCAAAGCACAATGGCCTGTCGTAATGGATCAAATGCAAAAAAGGCTCTAAGTGGTTTACCTCTATGCTGAACGCGTAGCTCTTTCATATTGGTAAATTTAGAGTCATACACGGTATCCACTAAAGGGCGACCTAAGCTAGGTCCCTGCTGCTGTAGAACGACCAAAGCTGCGAGGACTTTCTCTTGTGTTGATTCATCTTGCTGCTCAAGCCACTCATTAAACAGATCTGTTGTGATGACTGTCCACATATCACAACCAAAATATAGATTATAGTCTATATTTTATAGTGAACTTAGTCAGTTTTCAAATGGTAATAAAAAACCCCGACATCCTGTCGGGGTTTTTCGTGTTTGGTTGCAAGGTATAACTTCTGTCGTACCTAACCATCCTTGTGCTGATCTTTCTTATTCTTGTTGTTTGGAGCTTCCTGCTTTCCTTGACTACATCATAAGAAATAAAGCTTTGATCAGCTAGAAGCAGATTCCTTAAATTACTGTACGTCAAAGCGTACAAAAATGGCTTAAAAATAGCCCCAGAGTTATCCCCATAAATTGTGGATTTTTTTCAGGTTGAAAGCCTTATAGATTGTAGGTGATTTTCTGTTTTGAGTGTTTTTTGAGCAAAAAATGTTGGCAAAAAATATCAAAACCGCTCATAAAAAAGCCGACTTGTTTCAAAATCGGCTTTTTGTGCATTTTTAGATTTTTCTGGTTTTATTAAGTATCTGATATTTATATTAATATACAAGTGTATTGCGTATAACCACCATTATGTTAAATAGAGGGAAAATCTATTTTTAAAGTGATAAAATTATTGCAGTTATTTTAAGAATAGCTGCTTTTGATACTTGATCATCTATCCTAATTAAAAACTGTTTTTTAATAATTTGGAATATAAATAAGATTTAGTTAAAATTAACATTATTCATATAAATTAACATTATGTATTACATTTACTAATAATTTAAAATAATTAGTAGAAAAAAATTATGTTTTAATTATTTCTTTGATTATATAAGTTGAGAGTAAAAAATGATTAATACGGAATTTTCAAAGTGTATTTCTGCATGTACAAACTGTTCACTTATTTGTACTGAATGTGCAACTTCTTGTTTAAAAGAAAAAGATTTAGAGATGATGCGTGAATGTATTCAACGTTGTCTAGAATGTGCAGATATTTGTCAGTTATGTGTGCGTATGCAACAACATAACTCACCTTTCCTCAAAGAGATTTGTGAGCTTTGTGCTAAGATCTGTGAATATTGTGCGGAAGAGTGTGAAAAACATTCACATGATCATTGTAAAAAATGTGCTGAGGCTTGCCGTCAGTGTGCAGAAGAATGTCGAAAAATTGCCATGTAAAATACTTCAATAATGTTAATTATATGCTCTAGACTAACATAATCATTCTGCTAGTCTAGAGCCTTTCCTAAAATTAACATAATACACCTTATACGAAGCCAAAAATGGGAGCTTTAAGCTCCCATTTTTAGTCTTTAATTCGCTTTTTCGCTTCGTCATAAACTATGCTATCAGCTCGTTTTCCGACGGTAATGAGCAGGATAACTACCTGATCATCTTTAACTTGATAGACAAGTCGGACACCAGCTTTTAATAATTTGATTTTATAGCAACCTGCAAGATCGCCTCTAAGCATATTCTTTGGAATATGTGGCTGCTCTATGACTTTGGCTAGTTTCTTTTTAAATTGATCTCGTATAGCAACAGGGAGTTTTCCCATTCTGCTGTAAAGTCCTTGTGACGTAAAAGCTTATAAGTCATCTAATGTGACTTCCTCAAACATCTCTTTAGGATCATTAATGCGCTTACGGACAAGAGCTAATAATTCTTCATCTTCTTCCGAAAGCAAAGCTTTTTTGACAGGCAGTTTCCCAGTCGTAGCAACATACTCAAGAATACTAGTGAAGAAATCAGTAGGTGCAATACCTTGCTCTTTAAGGATTGAATAAGATTTTTCTTTAAGGGCTTCATCGATCCTGAAGTTAACAGTAGCCATCATATTTCCCAAGTATTTAATGTACTAGGAATATTGTAATGCAAATTGCATTACAAGTCGACTTCGCATAACAGCCATTATGTTAAATAACTTTTAGAAGCTTTAGTACAAGCTTGACAGATTGTCTTATCATTATAAAATAACCTTATTCAAATCATCCTCCCAAGAGTAACGCCAATGAAGTAAGTCATTTTCTCATCATTATTTTTAAACTTTTGATGTGCAAAATAGATTCTACTTGTGGCTATATATTCTTGGTCTCTACTTTATATCCTAAATAATATATTGTTTTTTATAAGTTAATCTTCACTATTTTGCATATCCTCTACATGAGGAATTTTTTATGCAACATGCATGTATTGCTTCAAACTTAAATTTAGAATTTTCTACACAGAAAATGTTTGATCAGCTAAACATTACGCTTTTATCAGGACAGGTTTCTGCATTAATTGGACGTAATGGTTTAGGTAAATCCCTATTGTTCAGAATATTAGATCAAAGCCAAGCTTTAGATATTCATTATAGTGGTCAAGTTTCATGGAATATCCAACATGATTATTTGGCACAATTAGAACGCCTTAATGCTGAAAATATTGCACAAGCATTAGAGGTAGATCATTTACATCATGCTTTTCGGCGTATAGAGAACAATACAGCTAGTTTTGATGATTATGAGTTAGTTGAAAATACCTGGGATTTACCACAAAAATGGCAAAATATACTTGAAAATGCTGACTTACCTACGGATTTGAACTTTCCAACAGAAAAACTGAGTGAAGGACAAAAAACAAAGCTGGCTTTATGTCGTTTGTTTTTAAAAAAGGATCACTATCTACTTTTAGATGAACCAAGCAACCATTTAGACTCAACATCTAGACAATGGTTAATTGAGAGTATTTTGGCACACCCTAGTGGTGTATGCCTGATTAGTCATGATCGCCAATTACTCAATCAAGTCCAACATATTTATGCTTTAACTGAATTAGGCTTACAACACTACAAAGGTAATTATGAGCATTACATTCAACAGCATCAGCTACACATGGATGCATTAACTCAGTCTATTAATAATGAGAAAAAAGAATTAAAGCAGTTAAAACAACGGCAACATGATAGCTTAATGAAAGCGAATAAACGTCAATCTAAAGGCAATGAACTTCGTGATTCTAATTCTCAAGCAAAGATTTTTCTAGATTTCAAAAAGGAAAATGCTGGACAAAGCTTAGGTAAGCTACGTGCCCAACAAACTCGACAAACTGATGATTTGAAAAATAGTCTGATTAATAGGCAGACCATTGTAGAAAAAATCAAAGCTCAGAAGTTTGAATTCCACTTACAGAGTACGAAGCAAGGAGAGATTTTAAGAATTCATGATTTAAAGCTACCCCATACAGCAACAAATAAAATTAATTTTGCATTGAAAGCTGGCGAAAAAATCCATCTTAAAGGTGCTAATGGAATTGGTAAATCAACCTTATTGAAATTGATTTCTACCCATCAACGTGATGATATTTTCTTTAGTGGAACATGTTTGTATTTAGATCAAAACTTTAGTTTATTAAATAATGATTTATCCGTAATCGAAAACCTTGCACTTTATAACTCCAATCTTACTGAAGTTGAGTGGAGAAATTTGTTAGGTCAGTTACGTATTCGTCGTGAAAAAGCTTTATTAAAACTATCAGAACTGAGTGGTGGTGAAAAATTGAAAGTCGCATTATTAGCAATGAGTCACTATCCTGATGGTATTGATTTATTATTGCTTGATGAACCAGAAAATCATTTAGATATTGAGTCTAGAGAGCTTCTATCGCAGGCTATTAGCCAATATCAGGGCGCTGTAATTTTAGTTTCACATGATCATTTTTTTGTTGAACAGTGTGAAATATCTGAAGAGTATTTAATTGAGTAAAATGACATTTTCAAATATATAGATTTATTAGTTCTACTAAAATTAACATAATACACCTTATACGCAATACTTTTTAAATTGTGTTATAATTCAATGTGTTGATTTCAGTTTTATAGCCCACTCACCCTCGAATGGGCTTTTTTTATGATTGTTCACGTTCCACGCCTATTCTTTGATCAATGTTCCACGGTTTTATTTAATGTTGCTGAACAATCAATGGATACCAGTAAAGCCCTTTAGGTCTTCTGTTGCTTCAAATATAAAGTCTATCGATGACATTTTCATTTTTCAAATAGCGATAGACAGCCTGTCTGCTAATACCAAAAGCTTTAGCTAAATCGACTTTCGATGGATATTTCCCTTCTTTCCAGGCGTGTCGTAAAGCTTCAGCCTGCTCTTGATTTAACTTATGGACTCGACCTTTATATTTACCTTGAGCCGCTGCAATCTTAATCCCTTCTTTTTGGCGCTCTAAAATAATCTCTCGTTCAAATTGGGCAAAAGCCCCCATAAGTTGCTGAGTATTCTTATGTAAACCTACCAGTTATTCTTATTCAAATCCTGCCACTCATTTTGGATAGTAGTAGGCCATTGATTTTCTATTCAAATAATTCAAAACAAAATATCCAAATTTGAATCTTGAAGCACAATCTTAATCTGCTATAATTTGTACATCAAATTGATGTACTTGTTGGGTGGGATATGACTAACTTAGCAACGGAACGAATTAATATTCGTTCAACAGTAGATGCAAAAAATGTAATTGAACAAGCTGCGAATTTATTGGGACTCAGTGTAAGTTCCTTTATGCTTCAATCCTCATTTGAAAGAGCAAAAGAATTACTTAAATCTAATTATGAGTTAAAAGTAAATAATGCTGATCGAGATATGTTAATGAACATACTTGAGAACCCACGCCCTGCAAATGATGAGATGAAAAAATTAATGAGTTTATTAGATGAAAATTGAGGTTTTACAAGCCCATCATCAGAAAAAATCATTTAATTGCGGGCAAGATGATTTAAATAAATTCATAAAACAGTATGCATCCCAACATCAGAAATCAGGAACAAGTAAAACGTATGTTGCTATTGATGATGATCTACAAGTGAGAGGGTTTTATTGTTTATCCAGCACATCCATAGGATTTGATGTAGTTGATACTGTGCTTACTAAACGATTACCTCGTTATCCGCTCCCTTGTGTAGTTGTAGGTCGCTTTGCCGTTGATCAAACCGTTCAGGGGCGAGGAATTGGGAAAGTGCTTTTAGCCCATGCTCTTAAACAAGTTTCAACAGTTGCTCAAATTATTGGTGTTAATTTTGTTGTAATACATGCTAAAGATAAAAAAGCGATGGAGTTTTATCAGCGTTTCGGCTTTATTTCATTAACATCAAATCCATTAACATTAATATACCCAGTGAGTGAAATACCTAGTTTCAATTGAAAGTGGTCTACTAGCAATAGGAGTGACTGGTAAACTGCTTACAGGAATTAGTGGCTGATTTATCCAATAATCTGCAAGTTGCAACATCAAATTATCCATCGGGGTGGCCTGAGCCGTAAATGTAATATTCTCTTTCACAAACTGAATAGCCACTCCCCTTTTTACAAGCTGATCAACCTCAGTCACTAAATCTTTAAGACTCCTAGCGAAGCGATCCATAGAGTGCACAACAATCATGTCACCTTCACGGACATAGCTGAGCATTTCCTGAAATTTAGGACGGGCTGTATTTTTTCCTGAAGCTTTATCGACAAATAATCGGTCTACTTCAATTCCCTCAAGTTGGCGTCCAATATTTTGGTCAATAGAGCTGACTCTGACATATCCAACTTTATGACCTTTCATATTGTTATCTACTAGATGACTATTTCTGCTTATTGTAACTAATGAATCTTAATCTTAAAAGTTACATGTAACGTATGTATGAATTTCATTTAAATGAGACATGTATTTTACAGCTTTCACAGTGTAACTTTAGGGTATACTTTAAAGTTACACAAAACATCTATATGAAGACTAAAGTCCAAATTAGTGTTTATGTTGGTTCAATGTATTACATTTCGTATTTTCTATTTGTAACGTAATTTCAGTAATATTATGATTATGTTTTAGAACTTCTAAGGCCTTTTGATAGAGTTGATCTGTATTGCTATTCGGAGCAACCAAATGAGCAGTTAAATGAATATTTCTTGAGGATATAGCCCAGACTTTCAACTGATGAATCCCTTCAACGCCCTCTAGCTTCAATAAATCATTTCTTAACGACTCAATATCAATCTCATCAGGAACTCCTTCAAGCAGAATATGAATACTTTGTTTTAATAAAATCCAAGTTCGAGGTAAGACCCAGAAGCCAATTAACACAGCGATTACGGTATCAACCCACATCCACTGGGTAAAATAAATAACTATTCCTCCGATAATCACGCCTATCGATCCTAGAGCATCACTAAGAACTTCTAAATATGCACCTTTTATATTTAGACTTCCTTCAGCACTAGCAGAAAGGATTTTCATTGAAATCAAATTTATGACCAAACCAATGACCGCGACAATCATCATTCCAACACTTTGAATTTCAGCAGGATTCGTAAAACGTTGATAAGCTTCATATACAATATATATTGCTACCACAAAAAGCATCACCGCATTAAACAGAGCCGCTAAAATTTCAAATCGCTGATAGCCAAAAGTTCTTTTATCATCTGCGGCTTTTTTACCAATTTTGATAGCGGCAAGAGCAATAGCTAAAGCGGCTACATCAGTAAACATATGAGCTGCATCAGATAACAAAGCCAAACTTTGGGTAATAAAAGCAGCGACAACTTCTACTATTAAAAAAGTAGTCGTTAAACCTAAGGCAACCATTAACTTCTTACTATTTTCTTCAGTAACAACCGCATGGCTATGATCATGATGTTCTGACATAAAATATTTTCCTTATTCTATTTATGATGAGCAGAGATATTGGATAACAGCCAATATCTCTGCTGTAAATCGACTAATCTATTGGATTAAGAAACTTTCTTTTCATTTATCCAACGATAAAGCACGGGTAACAGCACCAAAGTTAGTAATGTTGAAGAGATAATCCCGCCAATCACTACGGTTGCCAGTGGCCGTTGAACCTCAGCCCCTGTTCCGGTTGCCAGCGCCATTGGTACAAAACCCAGTGAAGCCACACAAGCTGTCATCAACACTGGTCTTAAGCGCAAAATAGCCCCTTGCCACACGGCTTTATGCACTGGATATTTGTCCCTTAATTCCTTAATAAAGGTCAGCATTACCAGTCCATTGAGGACTGCAACACCAGATAAGGCAATAAAGCCAATTCCAGCTGACATCGATAATGGAATATCCCTTAGCCAAAGGAACAGCACACCACCGGTCAAGGCAAAGGGTACCCCGGTAAAGACCAATAGACTTTCTTTGACATTGTGAAAGACCGCCATCAGTAAAATAAAGATAGTGATTAAAGCCAGTGGAATCACGATTTGCATCCGTGCTTTGGCTGAAGCCAAATTTTCAAACTGACCGCCATATTCTATCCAATAACCACTTGGCAAAGTGTATGCTTTGAGCTGTGTCTGTACATCAGAAACAAAAGACCCTAAATCACGCCCTTCAACATTCGTTGTAACCACAACTCGGCGTTTACCATTTTCTCGACTGACTTGGTTGATTCCTTCAATGGTCGAGACTTGCGCGACATCCGACAATAAAATACTGCCACCATTTGGAAGCTGAATAGGTAACTGGGAAACAGATGCGACACTACGGTCTTGCTCTCCAAGACGGATAACAAAATCAAAACGACGATCGCCTTCTAAAATCTCTCCCACGCTTTGTCCACCAATACTTGCAGCCACCACATCCTGAATAGATTTCACACTCAAGCCATACTGGGCAGCTAAAGCTTTATCAATCTCTACATTGAGTAAAGGCAGACCCGAAGTTTGTTCAACTTTCACCGCACTGCTACCTGCGACTTGCTGAATGATTTTCGCGATTTTTGCAGCCTCAGTATTCAAAACCTGCATGTCATCACCAAAAACCTTCACCCCCACATCACTGCGTATACCTGAAATCAGTTCATTAAAACGTAGCTCAATAGGCTGAGAAAACTCACTGTTATTGCCGGGAATTGTCGCAAGATAAGCTTCCATTCGGGTTCGAAGTGCATCTAGGCTTTCTTTTGAATCTGGCCATTCCTCACGTGGTTTCAGCATGATATAACCATCGGAAATATTCGGTGGCATCACATCTGTCGCCACTTCAGCAGTCCCGGTACGGGCAAATATAGCTTTAATTTCGGGAAAGTTTTTCAGTAAAAGCTTTTCGGTATTTTCCTGAATACGTAAAGACTCTTCCAAGCCTGTGCTTGGAGAACGTAATTGCTGTACCGCAAAATCACCTTCACTCAGCTGGGGTGCAAACTCACTGCCAATCTTCGTGCTGAGCAGACCCGTAATGACCAAGAGACAAATGGCAAAAGTTAAAACCACCGCTTTGTAATGATAGGCTCCATCCAATATCTGTTGATATCGGGTTTTGAGCCAGATCATCCAACGGCTTTCCGTTTCTTTGATCTCCCCTTTAACCCATAAAGCAACTGCAGCGGGCACAAAGGTGATCGATAAAATAATAGCTGCCACCAGTGCGAGAACAACGGTTAAAGCCATCGGATGAAATAGTTTTGCTTCTACACCACTTAAAGCAAAAATCGGCAAATACACCACCAAAATAATAAGCTGACCAAAAATAAGAGGACGACGTGCTTGGCGGGCAGCCAGAAAAACTTCCTTAAAGCGTTCACTTTGTGTGAGAGGTCGTTTTAACAGTTGCTGTGTATGGGCTAAACGCCGGATACAGTTTTCGACAATCACCACAGCACCATCGACAATGATGCCGAAATCGAGTGCACCTAAACTCATCAGATTGGCACTGATATTTTTCTGTGCCATCCCGGTTAAGGTAAACAGCATAGAGAGTGGAATGACACAGGCAGTAATCAAGGCAGCACGGATATTCCCTAAAAACAGGAACAGAATGATGATGACCAGGATTGCTCCCTCTACCAAGTTTTTCTGAACGGTTTTAATCGCCTTCTCAACCAAGGTAGTACGGTCGTACACCGTTTCAATCACTACCCCTTTAGGCAAACTATTCTGAATATCTTGAAGCTTGGCATCCACAGCTTTAGAAACAGTCCGGCTATTTCCACCCATCGCCATCATGGCAATCCCTAAAACGGTTTCTTTGCCGTTATAGGTTGCCCCACCGGTTCTTAAATCATGCCCAATAGAGACTTGCGCAATATCACCAACCCGAATTGGGCTGCCATTTGGGCTACCCAGCATGGTGTTCTCAATATCAGAAAGCCCATTGAATGTACCCGGTACACGTACCGTCAGTTGCTGACCATTGTCTTCAATATAACCTGCACCTCGGTTCTCATTATTTTGCGCTAAAGCCTGTTGCAGTTGTTCTAATGAGATATTCAGTTGCTGCATCCGGTTTAAATCGGGAGAGACCACATAGGTTTTTTCAAAACCACCAATACTGTTGACCTCTGCAACTCCCTTAACACGTTGCAGTTGAGGACGCACAATCCAGTCCTGAATCTCACGCAAATCCATCGGCGTGTATGCAGTTCCATCCGGCTTTTTCGCATTCGGATCTGCCTTCAGTACCCATTGATAAATCTCACCGAGACCCGTAGAAACGGGGGACATCGTCGGTGCGATTTGTGCAGGCAACTCAGATTGCGCCTCCTGTATCCGTTGGTTAATCTGCTGACGGGCCCAATAAATATCAGTCCCATCTTTAAAGACAATGGTGACTTGAGAGAGTCCATAACGGGATATGGAACGGGTAAGCTCCAGATCCGGAATGCCAGCCATGGCATTTTCAATGGGATAGGTAATCCGCTGTTCGACTTCAAGCGCAGTAAAACCCTTGGCTTGAGTATTAATCTGGACTTGGGTATTGGTAATATCGGGTACAGCATCAATCGGGAGTTTCTGATAGCTATACACCCCGACCGCAATCCAGGTACAGACAAAGAGCAACACCCAAATCGCATTTTGTATGGAAAACTGAATGATTCGTTCGAATAAACCTTCTGGTTTTGGCAGATCAGAATTAATGTTCATGGCCTGCCTCGTCTTTTTCTAATTCAGATTTCAACAAGAAACTGCCTTGAGCGATATACTTCTGCCCTTCAGTCAGCCCAGAAATCACTTCAAGCCATTGTCCATCACTTGAAGCCTGCCCCAATTGCACTTTCTGTGCTTTTAAGTGGACTTGACCTTTTTGTTCTGAATCTACGATGAAAATACTGTCTTCACCTTCAATACTTTGCAGCGCAGACTT
Source organism: Acinetobacter sp. YH01003 (assembly GCF_013420525.1). NCBI lineage: Bacteria > Pseudomonadati > Pseudomonadota > Gammaproteobacteria > Moraxellales > Moraxellaceae > Acinetobacter > Acinetobacter sp. YH01003. The sequence continues at coordinate 16,352 of NZ_VOXY01000023.1, forward strand.
TTGAATCCGAAGGGCTGATTTTGCTGTAGCTTCCGGAATCAACACTCTCACTAGCACATTAGAACGCAACTCAGTAGCTTGCGCATCGAGTTTTGCGCGCACCACCAGACGCCCTGTTTGTACATCTGCCTGAGAGGTTAAGCTTTGTACAGTAGCTTTATAGATTTGATCTGAATCATTCACTTTAAAGTCAATTTTTTGCCCGGCTTGCAGTTGACCTGAGAATTGATTCGGCAAATTAAACTCAAGCCATAAATCTTTCAGCTGTTCAATGACAAAGAGCTGATTAGCCAGTTGCACATTTTCACCGACCACAATATCTTTTTGACTGATCACCCCAGAGATCGGTGCTTTAATCAGAAAACGCCCATTGTTATTGCCACTTGCACCTAATGCATTTAAACGTGCTTGTGAGGACTGGACAGTAATCTGCGCTTGACGGTAGGCATTTTCGGCACGCTGGTAATCCTGTTTGGCAGAAATCCCCTGTGACCAGAGTTGCTGTTCGCGCTGGTAATCTTTACGGGCCAAATCCAGATTCACCTGTGCCATACGCAGATTTGCCTGTTGGTCGATCAGTTCAGGCACGATTAGTACAGCCAGCGTTTGTCCTTTTTGCACGCTCTGTCCTAAAGCCACATTGACCTGCTCGACATGACCACTAAAATTAGGCGATATATGCGCTTGTTGATCGGTATTCACCACCAATTTACCTGGCAGGGTTGTCAGCTTTTCAACCAATCCTGTGGATGCAACAGCAACTTTTAAACCTTGTTCAACCATTTGTTGGCTGGTCAGTTGTATTTCGCCTTCTTCAGCATGTCCTTCTTCAGAACTATCTTCATCAGAATGTTCGGCATTTCCCTCATCATGACCATGCCCCTCAGATTCAGTTTTTTTTGAACTTAACCAAATAACCAGACTGACCAAGACCGTAATCAGAATCAAAATTGCAATCATGAGAGACTGGGATATTTTTCCGTTTTGCTTGGCGTTCATTTTATCGTGCTCCCCCATTGATTAAATTTTGCGATGCTTCGACTGCCTTTTTATTCAGTTGTGTATAGGCATCCGAACGGCTAATTTCTTCATAACTTGTGCCAATACTGAGTGCCTCAGCTGCGAGGGCAGTTTGCCAAGCTTGACGTAGAATTTGTAATTGACCCAATCGAAGATTCTGCAGTTGGGTGGTTGCTTGTTGAACGTCGGTAATGGACAGTTTCCCTGCCTGAAACCCTTGTAAAGTACGGCTCTGAACTTTGGTCGCCAAAGTAACTTGTGCTGTTGTGGCATCGAACTGGCTACGTAAACCTTTGAGCTGATGCATGCTGTTGGCAATATTGAGTATTTGTTGCTTCAGCTCACGCTGCTGCTGTTGGTTCAGCAATATTTGCTGTTGCTGGACCATCGGGATCGCATATTGCTGGCGGTTGAAAATATTCAGTGGAATAGCCACGCCGATTGCCAAAGTCGTATCGTTGCTTTCATTAGGGGTTTTGCTACGTTTCATGCCTACATTTAAAGTCGGATTGGGACGTGCCTGAATTCTTAAATTTTCAATTTGATGATCCGATTGCTGAATGTTCAAGGCATAGAATTTTTCTAGCCACCCTTCAGCAATATACCGTTGCACAGTTTGGAGACTTTGCTCTGGCCAAGGGATAGCGGTTTTATTCAATTGAAGATGTGAAGATGTTTCTCCCCCCCACAAATTAGACAGCTGACGACCGGCAGCTTGTTTATTCAGCATCGCTTGCTGATAAAGTCGTTGGATTTCTAGCGCTTCAATTTGGGTACGCTCAAAATCAACCAGGGCAATACTGCCTGCCTGATAGCGTTTCTGGGCACTGTCCAGATTGGCTTTACTTGTTTTTAACTGTACTGAATAAGCAGACTGCTCAACCTCAGCAAGTGCAAATTGCGACCATGCAAATTTAACAATCAGTTGGCTTTGTGCCTTCCATAATTGCTGTTGCAATTGGATTTGTTGATTCGAGGTATTGGCAATCACCCGGTTCAGCTTACGCTGACCAAATAGATCTAGAGGTTGACTAACGCCAACATTGAATTCCTGTTCTTGACCTGAGCCAAAGCCAGACTGTTCTAAACTTATACTTGGATTCTGCCATAACCGACTTTGCTGAATATTCAATTCAGATATTTGCTGAACTTGTTGCCACAGCTTGTCTTGAGTCTGGTAACTTTGTACTTTTGCTAAAGCGGATTCAAAGCTGGTAACGTTTTCAGCATAGCTATATTGCATAGCCGCTGCACATATACAAGCAACCAAGCTATGACGCAAGAGTATAATTGATTGTGAAGACATGATTTTTCCCACTTATTTAAATAATAAAAGTGGTGGGAATGTTTTAGGCTACCCCACCATGAGCGGGGAAAATTCGGGAGGTGGGCTTTGTTGAAACAGGTCAGGAGCCTGATAGCTGTTTTTCCAATGAAATTGTGGATTCACTTTAACTTCAGAGCTTGGATGAAACACATCTACTTTTTCATTTTGTACAATCAAATGCGTCATCGATGGTAGATGATCTTGATGATCTTCACCGATTTCTAAATCGCTACTGAATGTTTTTATGTTTTCTGACTGTCCATTATGATCGTGTTGACGACTATCGCTGGCACACAAGGTATTTTGGTGATGACCAAAATGATAACTCTGCTGTGATTGAGGCTGTTGTTCATGGACACAAAAGGCCGCCGCCACATTCCAAAAGCTTTGGAACATGAACAATCCAACCAAGACTGTAATCCATGTAGTAGAACGCATCATCATAACAATCGAAAAATTTGTACCAAGTATAAGGCTTAGAGCCACTCCAAGGTCAAGCTTAATAAATTAAATTAAACATTCAATGAACACTGAATAGCCGGCACTTTTGCAAATTTACCTTGTCTCTATAAGCTCACATCAATTTCAGGTAAGAATAACAATAGATAGTGAACCGTACCGGGTTTGTCGGAGACTTTTTATTTAAGTTAGGCCACCGGTAATCCTCCCATAAATAACCGAAGTTAAAAGTAGAGGTACACATAAGTTAAAATTTTATAGAATTGCTTGAGTTCAAAATCTCTAATTAGCATGTATTGAAAACATGAATATTTATCTAAAAAGAGAACTATTTAACATCATGGCTGTTATACGCAATAAAAAAACCTGGGCACCAACCCAGGTCTAAAATTTAAAAAACAGATAAATATCAGTGCAATAAACTCATTTTTCTAATTTCGCATAACGTGTATTATGTTAATTTTAGAGAAACTACTAAATTATATTGGGTTGTAAATATTTGAAATTCCGTTAAGATATTTTGGATTAAATTCTATTCCTAGATAGCATTCGTGTTGACTCATCTCTCCAAAAAACTTTGGTTTTGTTTTCTTATGGTTTTTGCCATAGGATGGAGTAGTGTGTCTGTTGCATCAGTAAAGATAATGCATATCAATATGCAAACTGAAATGAGCCAAGATCATTGTTTAGATCAAGCACAGCAAGTCACTCAACATGGTATTAATCACGAAGTACAGACGAATACCGATTGCCATAATCATTTAGCTCTTAATCAGAATATAGATCACAAAAAGTGTCAGGAATGTTCTAGCTTATCCTGCCAGACACAGATCTCATGTCTTCATTCTTTGCAAAGCTCGCTAGATCCCCTAGATACCTTCTATTCTATAGATCAGCCTAATTTTTATTACCCCAACCAATATCTAAATGGGTATTGGCAAGAAATTTCACGTCCTCCTAAAACTTAACCATTTTTTTTAAAATTTATTTATTTTTCAAAAATTAAGGTTAAGTTATGTCTCATAAAATTAGTTCGTACCTATTAGCAGGTATTTGTTTTGCATCGTCGCCTTTGGTTTTTGCCGAAGTGCGTGAATATCAGCTTGTTATTGATGAAGCAGTGGTCAGCCCAACTGGAAAGCCTGTAAAGCGCATTACCGTAAATGGTCAATTTCCTGCGCCTTTGCTTGAGTTTGAAGAGGGTGATGAAGCCATCATTCGCGTGAAAAATAATTTAAAAAACCAAGATTCTTCTATTCATTGGCACGGACTGTTGTTGCCGGGCATTATGGATGGTGTACCGGGATTTAATGGTTTTAACGGTATTAAGCCTCAAAGCGAGTATGTTTATAAATTCAAGATTCGCCAAAGCGGGACTTATTGGTATCACGCTCATTCTAAAGGACAGGAACAGGACGGCTTATATGGTTCTTTTGTGATTTATCCAAAAGGTAAAACACCATTGGCAGCACATGAAAAAGCTGAACGTGACTATGTGGTGATGTTGTCAGATTTTCATGAAAAAACCAGTGATCAAATTCAGAAAGATCTTAAAATTTCAGCTGAATATTATCAAGATCAGCGTGAAACCTTGGGTGATGTTTGGAAGCAGGTTAAACGTGATGGCATAAAAGCGACATGGTCTGACCGCAAAATGTGGAATCAGATGCGTATGCTAAAAACCGACATGTCGGATGTTACAGGTTATACCTTCCTCATTAATGGCAAAACACCTGAACAAAATTGGACAGGAATGTTTAAACCGAATGAAAAAATTCGCCTACGTTTTGTGAATGCATCTGCGATGTCTTTCTACGATGTCCGTATTCCTAACTTGAAAATGACTGTGGTCAGTGCTGATGGTCAGCCTGTAAAACCTGTTGCTGTGGATGAGTTTCGTATTGGCACAGCTGAAACTTATGATGTGATTGTGGAGCCAAAAGGCGGACATTATCAAATTGAAGCTGAGTCAATTGACCGTTCAGGCTATGCGATTGGTACACTGCACAATGAACTAAATCCTATGACACATGGCATTCATATGCCTGCACCACGTCCACGCTCACTTTTGACCATGGAAGATATGGGACATGGTGGTGGTGATCATGCAGGAATGGATCATTCGAAAATGAACCACGGCAATATGCAAGGCATGGATCACTCGAAAATGGATCATTCAAAAATGAACCATGGCGATATGCAAGGCATGGATCACTCGAAAATGGATCATTCAAAAATGAACCATGGCGATATGCAAGGCATGGATCACTCGAAAATGGATCATTCACAGCATGGCACAGCAAAACCACAAGAAAATGATCAAGTGGTTTATGGTTGGGCAAATGCATCTACACCTGCGGGCAATAAAGCCTTGCAATATAGTGATTTAAAATCTTTAGAACCGCAAAAAGATACTCGTGAAGCTAGCAGTGAATTAGTAGTGCGTTTGGGCGGTACTATGGAGCGTTATATTTGGACGATTAACGGTAAAAAATTCAGCGATGCTGAGCCATTAAAAGTGAAGTATGGCGAGCGTATCCGTATCAAATTTATTAATGACAGTATGATGGCGCACCCCATGCATTTACATGGCATGTTTATGCAGTTGGAGAATGGTCAAGAGTCGGTAGATATGCCGAATAAACACACATTGATTGTACCACCGGGTAAAACAGTCACTGCTTTATTAACTGCGGATGAGTTGGGCGAATGGGCAATCCATTGTCATTTGTTGTATCACATGAGTGCAGGAATGATGAACAAGTTGATCGTGGCAAATGTTAGCGATGAACAAGTGTCTACAACGCCAATTCAAGGTACAAATTCGACTCAAACTCACCAAGTAACTGAGCAAAAAGGAGCTGGACATGCACATCACTAATTTTGTATTTAAAGCGTTTTTTTCTGTTGCGGTATTGAGTTTAACAAGCTTAAGTTTGGCGCACGAAGGGCATCATTCAACTGCTCAGACTGATGGAAAAAATGTACCATCAATGAATCATCAAGCGATGTCTGAGATGGATCATTCACAGCATTCTCCACAAGAGCATGCACAACACATGCAGATGATGGGGAAAATGAATCATGCTGCACATTCAGCACCGATGAACCATCAACATGCAGGTCATCAGCCAATGCATCACAAATCAACAGAGAAACAGCAAGATCAAAAAGTACAGAAAGGAGATCAACATGCGCACCATTAATCTTTTTTCTAAAACTGTTTTAGCAAGCTCTTTGTTGATGGTCAGTGCAGTGAGTTTGGCACATAATGGTGAAGATCATAGTGCGCCTGAAAAAATGACAGTTGCTACATCTTCTAGTCAAAATCAGCCGATGCAAATGGATCGCTCTCAAATGAACCATAGCCAAATGAATCAGGCACAACATCAGGCAACATCTACGGTTAATCATTTACATCATGTACCAGATGCGAATGCTCAGCAGAGTTCGCATTATGATCATCGCTCAGAACACGGTGCGCAAATTTATGCGATTACGACAGTGGACAATAAGTGGCTTGTCAATGAAGATGGCACAGGTGATTTAAAGTCAGAGTTTGAAACCCGTATTGGCACAGATGAAAATAAGCTTTTTATTAAAATTCATGCCGATAAAGAAGAATCGCATGATGCACATTATGATGCCAAACTTTTATATAGCCGTATGATTTCAGACTTTTGGGATGCACAGATTGGTGCACGTTATCGTAGTGAAAAAGTTGAACTCAATGATCATCGCAAAGACACCGAAGAAAATGTTGATGCGGTGATTGGCTTACATGGTATGGCGCCATATTTCTTTGAAACTGATGCTTATCTCTATGCGGGAGAAGACAATTATGCGGGCTTTAGCCTAGAAACGGAACGTGATTTTCTGATTACGCAAAAGTTGATTATTCAACCTTATTTAGAGTTGGATGCTATCTTTAGTGATGACTCTAAATATGCGAAAAAAACTGGTTTAAGCAGTGCAACCGCAGGGTTTGAAACTCGCTATGAAATCAGTAAAAAGATCATGCCTTATATCGACATTGCCTATGAGTATTCAAAAGGTAATGATGAAACGTCGTGGCAAATAGAATCAAACTCTGAGAAAGGTTGGTTATATGGAGCTGGTGTTAGATTTAGATTTTAATTAATTTAATGATTACTAAATAGCTTTATTTAAATAAAACTCTAGCTTAATGTGGCCGGAAGCAAAATGTTAACTTATTTTGCTTCCTTCCATTTAACATAATGGCTGTTATACGAAACGAGAGTGTAACTCCAAAATAGAAATGTCCGGTTTCTCCAAAGTAAAAATGTCCGCTTTTAGAATATGCGCTGTTGCAATTTTCTTAGCGGACGGTTTGATATGTTGGTGTCTATGTCGGATAAAGAACTTAA
>NZ_VOXY01000024.1:0-19697 GCF_013420525.1 Acinetobacter sp. YH01003
TCCATTTTAGAGATTTGTTTAAGATAAGATATAACTCATTGAGATGTGTCATAGTATTCGTCGTTAGAAAACAATTATTGTGACATTATTTCAATGAGTTATCTATTTTTGTCGTGTACAGAGGTAATTTTTATAAAATCTCAAGCAGTTACAGAGACAAAAAGATTAGGTAACGGTGAAAATACCAATCATGAAGAAACAAGTTCATCTCTGTACAATCTTGTGCATAGATTGCACAGTTATCCACACTATTTTGGATGATTCGCATTGCTTTGATGATCTAGCATGTCATCAATAAGTTTAGATCACTTTGGAAACTCTACCGAAGTACTTACTTAGATACAGAGTTGTGATGAATTTCATGCAGCGTGATATGCCGATGCGCGCCAAATTCAAAGCGATCAGGCCAGTTACACACATCTGACACCACACATTCACCACATTTAGGCTTACGCGCAATACAACAATAACGGCCATGTAAAATCAACCAGTGATGTGAGTCAATTAAAAACTCTTTAGGAATGACTTTAATTAAACGGTGTTCGACTTCTAAAACATTTTTACCCACAGCTAAACCTGTACGGTTACCTAAGCGGAAAATATGTGTATCGACCGCCATGGTTGGCTGTCCAAACGCGGTATTTAAGACCACATTGGCAGTTTTACGTCCCACGCCAGGCAAGGCTTCTAAATCGGCACGATTATCAGGCACGATGCTGCCGTGTTTTTCGATGAGAATTTTGCAGGTTTTAATGACATTTTCTGCTTTGGAATTATACAACCCGATGGTTTTAATATATTCCTTTAAACCTTCCACACCTAAGGCATAAATCGCTTCGGGCGTATTGGCAACAGGAAACAGTTTGTCGGTGGCTTTATTGACGCTGACATCGGTCGCTTGTGCAGATAAGGTCACCGCAATCAGCAATTCAAATGGATTGGAAAAATTCAGTTCAGTGGTCGGATTTGGGCGTTGTTCACGTAAGCGCTCAAAAAAAGTCTGAATTTGCTTTTTGGTCATATTTTTAGACGGCTTTTCTTTGAGCGTGGTGCTTTTGGCAGTCGTTGTTTTAACCGCTTTATTGGTCAGACGTGTCTTTCTTTCGGGCATGTTTATGCTCCTAATTCACGTAACTGTTGTTGTAAATTGGTTAGTAATAGCCGTTTTTTCTCATCGTCACGCACACTGAGTTGTTTTTCGAGTTTTTTAATTTGTGTGCGTAATTTTGCCAGTTCGATGGTGGTTTGTGCATCGGCAGTGGAAATCTGTTCATTTTTTTGCACAGGCAATTCAATCACAGGCACAGCAGCATCGGCTTGTGCAGAAAATTGAGCAAACAGTTCGGTATCAATTTCTGCACGTACCACAGGGCCTTTACGGTGCAGACGACGTTGTTCTTCACGTTGTATGTGGGCGTAGTAGCGTTGGCGTAAATCATTCTGTTCTGCCACTCGTGCGCTATCAGAAAGCAGGGGTTGTGTATCTTCTACCAAGTCAATGCAATCGACAGGGCAAGGCGGAATACACAATTCACAGCCCGTACATAAATCAGTCAAAATGCTGTGCATGAGTTTGCCTGAGCCTAAAATGGCATCGACAGGGCAGGCATTAATACATTTGGTACAACCAATGCACTCATCTTCACGAATTAGGGCTTTCATACGCTGTGGGCGTCCATCTGCCTGCACAGGCCAAACACTGGCTTCTGCGGTCAATACAGGGCGTTGCAGTAAGTTTGCTAGTGCATCTGCAACAGGTTGTCCACCGGGTACGCATTTATTGGCCGCTTCGCCTTCTGCAATCGCTTTGGCGTAGGGTAAACAGCCATCACGGTGACCACATAAGCCACATTGAGTTTGAGGGAGCTGCGCATCAATATTTTGAATCAGAGCAATTTGCGAATTCATGGACAAACCAATGCCACTTTAACAGCAGCAGAAAAACGGAAGATAAGGCTAGGGGGAAATTCTAGGTCGATGATTTTAGCACGATTTTTGCTTTTAGGCTTGTGCGCAAATTAAGAACAACAATTGCTAGCTTTTTGGGCAAAAATGCTCAAAACTATGAATTAATTTGTTACATTAACTTATGGGCTTAACACGCTAAAAAATAAGTTAAATTTATGAAAATACAAATGTTTTAAAGTTTTTTGAAAAAAACTATTGTAGATTGTTAACAAAAGATATTTAATATTTTGCGCCAAAATATATCATTGATTGAAATTTTGACCAATTTTGATCCATTTTCTGCTGAGGATTAAGCGTTGAAATACAACAGCCTTAACGAATTCCTAGATTACGTTAAAACACGTGATGCACATCAACCAGAGTTTCTACAAGCTGTAGAAGAAGTAATGACCAGCCTTTGGCCGTTCATTGAAAAGAACCCTCAATATGCAGCACATGGTTTGCTTGAGCGTTTGGTTGAGCCTGAGCGTGCAATTCAGTTCCGCGTTTCTTGGGTAGATGACCAAGGTCAAACCCACGTAAACCGTGCATTCCGTGTACAGTACAACTCAGCAATTGGTCCATTTAAAGGTGGTATGCGTTTCCACCCATCAGTGAACCTTTCAATTTTAAAATTCTTAGGTTTTGAACAAACCTTTAAAAATGCTTTGACTACATTGCCAATGGGCGGTGGTAAAGGTGGTTCAGACTTTGACCCTAAAGGTAAGTCTGAAGGCGAAATTATGCGTTTCTGCCAAGCCTTAATGATCGAGTTATATCGTCATTTAGGTTCTAACACGGATATTCCTGCGGGTGATATTGGTGTAGGCGGTCGTGAAGTGGGTTACATGGCGGGTATGATGAAGAAGCTCAGCAATGACACTTCATGTGTATTCACAGGTAAAGGCTTGTCTTTCGGTGGTTCTTTGGCGCGTCCAGAAGCTACAGGTTACGGTACTGTGTATTTCGCTGAGGAAATGCTCAAGACTCGTGGCGATTGCTTTAAAGATAAAGTCGTTGCGATTTCTGGTTCAGGCAACGTTGCACAATTTGCTGCAGACAAAGCAATGTACTTGGGTGCGAAAGTAGTTTCACTTTCTGACTCGAATGGTACTGTGTACGTGAAAGAAGGTTTCACGCCAGAATTACTTGCTGAAGTGATGGAGCTTAAAAACGTAAAACGTGGTCGTATTTCTGAATTTGCGTCTAAGCACGGTTTTGAATACCTTGAAGGTCAACGTCCTTGGGGTATTAAATGTGATATCGCGCTTCCATGTGCGACTCAAAACGAACTTGATGCGAATGATGCAGCAGCGCTTCTTGCAAACGGCGTAATCTGTGTTGCTGAAGGTGCGAACATGCCTTCTACACTTGAAGCGGTTGAGAAATTCGTTGAAGCGAAAATTCTTTATGCGCCAGGTAAAGCATCTAACGCCGGTGGTGTAGCAACTTCTGGTCTGGAAATGTCTCAAAACGCATTGCGTTTAGGCTGGACTTTCGAAGAAGTTGATGAGCGCTTACACGCAATCATGAAAGAAATTCACCGCAACTGCGTAAAATTCGGTACGAAAGAAGACGGTACCGTGAACTATGTAGACGGCGCAAACATCGCTGGCTTCGTAAAAGTTGCTGATGCAATGCTTTCTCAAGGCGTATTCTAAGTCTGACTGAGTTTAAGCTTGAAAAAAAACCGAGGTGAATGCCTCGGTTTTTTTATATTGCGATTTTATCGTTATAGAGTGCCTTTGACTGCTTCACGCTCTACGGTCATGTCGAATACATAGGCATATTTAGACTGGTCAGCTGCCGGATTTTTAATTTCATAACGTTTTACCCGAATAATCTGACGCTCATTCGATGAATGCTGAAAACCTTCGATCTGATCGTAAAATAAAGTCCAGTCTTTATCGACCTGAGTCTTTAAGCCTTTTTCATCATATTTGATTTCTTTCACCAGTAAGCAGGTTTGCTGAGCTACACCCGTACAGGCTTTAGTCTGTGACGAAACTTCCAGGAAAATGGTTTCTGCCTGACCTTGGTATTTGGTTTCCGGTGTCATTTTTCCGGTAAAGACATATTTTTGACCATCAGCTGCAGTAATACTCAGTTTTGGCTGATTGGCATCATTTAGATCCAGACTAAACGGAATATTACGCTTTTGCAGAAGCTGGCTGATAAAACGTTCCTGTTCCATTAATGGTGCATCACATGCCATCATGGTGCCCATCATGTCACCCGTACTCAGGGTATTATCTTTAACAGTCCAGCTCGTGCCAAGGCCATTACAGCCAGAAGCTACACTTAGTCTGCCTCGTTGATCAAAGCTCAGAACAATCGGGCGTTGCAGCCCACGATCAAGTTCCCAGGTATAAGCGGGCAAAATTTGTGTAGGCGTTTTTAATGTGGTGGATAGAGTAGAAATAGCTGGATCTCCTGAAGTGGCAGGAAGATGTGAAGATTGACATGCAGTTAAAGCCAAAGGGAGCAGGGCAAGCGCAAAAATACTGAATTTCATTGGTTTATATTCTATGTGCTAAAGTTTCAACGTGATTATAATCAAGAGATTAACAAAAAATATGGATACAAATCGTAGCTTTTGCTAACAAAATGTATCCAAATTAAAAAGTCAGATTTTAAATAAGCGGAGCTATCGGTTAGTCAAAACGATAAATATCCATACCGAGTGAACCCATGCTAAAGCTGCTATGTACAATGTTAAATCGATCTCCCGTACCCATTGCAAAAAACAGCGGTGCAAAGTGTTCTAGGGTTGGGTGATTACGTGCTACATGTGGCAATTGTTGCCAATCTAGTACTGCATCATAATTGCGATGACTTAAATGCTGCACCACACGATTACGGAAACTAGATGCCCATTCAGGCACAGCCGCATTGGGTGTATTCCATGATAATTCACGTAAGTTATGGGTGATACTGCCTGAGCCAATCAGTAAAATTTGCTGTTCACGTAATGGCGCTAAACTTTGCCCAATGTGATAAATCTGTTCGGCGCTCATATTCATGGGCAAAGAAATGGTAATCACTGGAATATTGGCATCGGGATACATGTGTAGTAATGGCATCCATACGCCATGATCATGCGGGCGTGTGCTGTTGGCATGGGCAGCAAAGCCCGCATCAGCCAAACGCTGCAAAATATCTTCTGCCAGTTCAGGTAAGCCAGGTGCAGGGTAGCGCAGGGCGTACAAGGCTTCAGGAAAACCACGGAAGTCATGCCATGTTTCAGGGCGAATACCTGTGTTGACCTCCAGTGCATTACTTTCCCAATGCGCCGACATCACCACAATGGCTTGCGGTGTTGGCAAATTTTCACTTAAACGGCTGAGTGCAGGCCCGACCTGTTCAGGATTGAGTGCCAACATGGGCGAACCATGTGAGATAAATAAACCGGGTAATGTCTGTAAGTTCATGCCTAGATCCCTAAAGCCTGCTGTTCTACAGCATCGCAAAAAAGTGTGTATAGCGAAATGTACTTTTGTTCAACGCTATGTTGCAGCTTTGCAACGTCGTTTGAGTTGAAGATATTTTGATAACTCAACGTACAAATTGAATAAGTTGATTTAACCTGCACGATGATAAGGATGGTTGTGGTTGATGCTCATAGCACGGTATAGCTGCTCAATCAGCATCACGCGAACTAAAGGGTGTGGCAAAGTTAGTTTGGATAATGACCAATGCCATGCTGCTGCTTTACGTACTGCTTCAGAGTGACCATCTGGTCCACCAATCGCAAGCACGACATCATTGCCTTCTAGCATCCAGCCTTTCATGGTTTCTGCAAGTTTTTCGGTGCTGAACTCTTTGCCGCCCACTTCCAAGGCAATTAACACCTCATTGTTTTTCATGGCATTTAAAATGCTATCACCTTCAATTTGGCGATATTTTAGAATATCGGCCTCAGAATCATTTTTGCCACGTTTCGCCATTGGCAGTTCGACAATTTGAGTCTGCACAAAAGGCTGAATCCGTTTGAAATAATCTTCAAAACCAGTCAGCACCCAAGCAGGCATTTTTTGTCCAATGGTCAGAATGCGAATTTTCATAGGCGAGTTCATGTAGCGATCAATCAGAATCTCGCATTATAACCATGATTCAACACAAGCGCTGTGTAACGACACAATTTGCAATTGAATTTGCCAACAGGCTGTTGCTTTAATACTCAGCAATCTTATTGGTCTTTTTTGTCTTGGAATTATCAGCATGCGCGCGTTTCAAAGTCAGCAGTTATATTCATGGATATTGGGCGCGGGTATGGGATTGATGACCACTGCTACATTTGCTGTGCCTGAGGCTCAATGGGCAGAACCAAACAATTTGCAAGTCTATATGCAGCAAGTGATTGGGCAGCAGGGTTTGGGTAATTCCGAACAGTATCGTCATTATAAAAATGTGATTGAACTGAATCGGGTTTCGGCATGGATTCGGGAACAAATGCGAGTATTTGGAATTCCGTGTCAATTTCAAAATTATGTGGTCAATCAGCAAAGCTACCGCAATGTGGTGTGCAAATTGAATATCGGTGCTGCGCAAAAAACGATTTTTGGTGCGCATTACGATGTTTATGGGCAGCAGCAGGGGGCAAATGACAACGCTTCTGGCGTGGCAGGTGTAATCGAAACAGCACGAATTTTGGCGCAGGAAAAGAATAAACTTAGTCAAAATGTAGAATTTGTATTTTATACCTTGGCAGAACCACCATTTTTTAAAACTGAGTCGATGGGCAGTTTTGTACATGCCAAATCTGTGCAGGCTGAAAAAGAAAAAATCCGTGCGGTGTATGTGCTGGATATGATTGGTTATTACGACAAAAACTTGGTGCAAAATTACCCAATCGGTTTAAAGTGGATTTACCCAAGTCATGGCAATTTTATTGCGGCATTGAGCAATATGCAGTCACGTGAAATGAGTGCAAGCTATTGCAATACGATGCAGCGTTTGAATCAATTGCAATGTGAGCGTGTGGTCGCACCGACTTTCGTCAAGGGCATGGATTTTTCAGATCATTTAAATTATTGGAAATATGATATTCCTGCCATTTTAATTACCGATACAGGCAGTTATCGCAGCACACTTCGCCATACCACAGGTGATACTTTAAAAACAGTAAATTTTGAAAAAATGGCACATGTCGTGAATGGCTTGGTTGCACAGATTTTATCACCTTGATGATTGATCGCAGCGCATAAAAAACGCAGCCCTGAATTGAAATAGGACTGCGGTTAAAAGGTCATCCACCTGGAGATATGGATGACCAGACCATGAAGCACGCTTCAATCAAAAGCGTCTGATCAATTTATCGGTCTAAATAGACCAAACAAGAAACATACAGCGCGATGTATCTTAAATTTATATATGTGGATGGTTTGCCTATTTTTCAAGGAAATTGAATTAAAAACAGACTAACCATTTTAAAAATAATTAAAAAATTATTCAATTATTTTAAATCCAGAATCTAAATACAACAAAAGAGCACCGAAGTGCTCTTTTGAGATGTTCTATGCTTAAAGCAGAGTAACTTGCTTAATGACGTGCGGCTTTGCCTGCTGCTACTGGCTTCACAATCGGTGCCTTGGTTAAAGGCTTAGGCATACTGGTCAGTGCCAAAGGCAAGATTTCATCAATGCTTTTCACAGCCTTGATTTCCAAACCTTCTTTGACATTGTCTGGAATTTCAGACAAGTCACGCACGTTTTCCTGTGGGATAAATACCAGTTTGATACCACCACGATGTGCCGCAAGAAGTTTCTCTTTCAAGCCACCAATGCGCATTGCACGACCACGTAAGCTGGTTTCGCCTGTCATGGCAATATCAGGACGAATTGGAATATCTGTAAATGCAGATACCAATGCCGTAGTCAATGCCAAACCTGCAGATGGACCATCTTTAGGTGTTGCACCTTCTGGCAAGTGTACGTGTACATCGGTTTCGGCAAATACATTGGCTTCAATGCCTAAACTGTCGGCACGGGTACGCACAACGGTCATCGCGGCTTTGATTGACTCTTGCATCACATCACCCAATGAACCTGTGGTGATGAAATTACCTTTGCCTTTCATGGTTGCCACTTCAATGGTGAGTAATTCACCACCCACTGAAGTCCAAGCCAAGCCATTTACACGACCCACTTCGGCTTCTTCTTCTGCCATACCATAGTCAAATTTGTGTGGACCAAGGTAGTCAGGCAGGTTTTGTGAAGTCACATCTACCTGTAGGTTTTTGGCTTTTTTGCTGACTGCTTCTTTCACCACCTTACGGGCAATTTTTGACACTTCACGTTCCAGACTACGCACACCTGCTTCACGTGTATAGCGCTGCACAATGTCACGAATCGCTTCTTCATGAACCGTCAACTCTTTAGCACGCAAGCCATTATTTTTGATGGCTTTAGGGACAAGATAGCGTTCTGCAATATTCACTTTTTCATCTTCGGTATAACCCGGTAGACGAATTACTTCCATACGATCTAACAGAGCTTCTGGAATATTCATGCTGTTGGCAGTACAAATGAACATCACTTCAGACAAGTCTAAGTCTAGATCTAAATAGTGATCATTAAACTTGTTGTTTTGTGATGGATCAAGTACTTCTAACAAAGCAGATGCAGGGTCGCCACGGTAATCCTGTGCCATTTTGTCAATTTCATCGAGCAAGAACAGTGGGTTCTTCACACCAACTTTAGTCAATGACTGCACAATTTTACCCGGCATCGCACCAATATAGGTACGGCGGTGACCGCGAATTTCCGCTTCATCACGTACGCCGCCTAGCGCCATGCGCACGAACTCACGTCCAGTGGCTTTTGCAACCGATTCACCCAGTGAGGTTTTACCTACACCCGGAGGACCGACTAAGCACAGAATTGGACCTTTGAGTTTTTTCACGCGCGACTGCACAGCAAGGTATTCCACAATACGGTCTTTGACTTCATCTAAACCGTAATGGTCGGCATCTAAAATTTCTTGTGCTTTCGCCAAGTTAATGCTGACTTTGCTGGCTTTGTTCCATGGCGTATCTAAAATTACTTCCAGATAGTTACGTACCACAGCCGCTTCGCTAGATGCAGGTTGCATGGCTTTTAGCTTACGGAACTCAGCTTCTGCTTTTTTGCGGACATGTTCTGGCAAGTCTGCTTCGGCCAGACGTTTTTCAATTTCAGCGACATCATCTTCCGCACCGCCGTTCATATCGGACAGTTCGCGTTGAATGACTTTCATCTTCTCATTCAAGAAGTATTCACGCTGATTTTTTTCCATCTGGCGTTTAACAGAGTCATGCAAGGTTTGCTCAATCTGCTGTTCTTCAGACTGTTGCAATAAATAAGTCATTAACTCGGTCAAGTGAGCTTCAAACTCATCGTGCTCAAGGAATTTTTGTTTGACATCAATATTCAATGGCACACGGGTTGCAACAAAGAACAACAACTGCAATAAATCTTCAATTTTATTGGCAGCAGCAATCAGTTCACGTGCATTGCGTAATTTTGCTTCTGCATATTGCGCAAATAAGGCACGTAATTCTTGCAAACGTGTTGCTTGGGTATTTTCATCCATCGCAACAGTCATTGGGCTCAAGCTGTGTTCTGCAGTCAAATACGCGTCTTCATCAATAATTTTTTCGAGTTTGGCGCGGTATAAGCCTTCAATCAGCACTTTGATACAGTTTTCATCATTTTCGTGATTCACAACTTGCACAATCTTCGCGACAGTACCGTATTGATATAAATTGTCGTGATCAATTTCTTCTGTAAGCGAATCTTTTTGCGCAACTACAAATACTAGATTGTCACTGTTACGAGCCACATCAACTGCATTGATCGATTTTTCACGACCTACAAATAGCGCGATTTGCATGTGTGGATAAACCACCACATCACGTAGCGCTAAAAGCGGTAATACACTTGGAACCTGAGGCTCTAAGGTTTCTTGATTCATAATAATTTCAGACATGGGCACTCCTAATGAGTGACAACGGTGTTGCCATGTTTTTAATAGTGATGGGTATTTTTTAAAATACAAGGGCAGGTCAACACAAATTGTTTAAAAAGTAGCTAAATATGTGATTTTAAATTGATCTATTCAGTCAAAATGATCAATTTAGCGTTTCAAGGTGCGTTTAAACTGTAAAAAATGTTGTGGAGTTAGTAAGGCATCTACAGGTTGATCCCAATTTTCACGTGGCAAGCGTGTATGAATTAGCTGAAAATCATGTGCAATCCCTAAGCGATAAGGATGCTGCGGGGCAGAGGCTAAAGTGCGGTCATAATAACCACCGCCCATTCCAATGCGGGTGCCATGCGTATCGCAAGCCAATAAGGGCATCAAGACTAAATCTAAATGGGAGATGTGTTTTCCGCGACTTGTTCTTGGTTCTTGCATCCCCAAACGATGATGGGCAAAGCGACGCTGACGATATTGTTGTGGGGTGATTTGTACCCACACCAAGTGTTGATTCATATTGCAAATCATGGGCAAATACACTTGTTTGCTATGCGCGAAGCAATATTCAATGATGCGGTGTGTATGAATTTCACCAAAAGCATGTAAATACATACCCACTTTTTTTGCGTACTGAAATTTTGACAGTCGTATTAGCCGCTGCAAAACAGCTTGCTGTGCGTGTTGCTGTTGGGTGCGCGTGACCGCTCTGCGCTGTTGTCGAAGCTGTTTACGCAAGGTTTTAAGTTCCAACAACTGCATCTCGGCACATCCTTATATTCTTGAGTTTAAATGCTTGAATGGGTATGGGATTACTGTCATTTCATCGACAAAAACAAGCTTTTATCATACTTGGCATTTTAACAGGATGTGATGCTGTATTTCTGTTTATCTGAAACTTGACCTGCTATCGGATAGTCTAGCTCGAACCCTAGACGCAAAATTACAAAAACTCTTATGCTATTGCCCAATCAATGCCACGCCAACAATCTTCAAGATCGCTTCAAGATGGATTAGGCAGGCTTCAGTTAAAAACAACAAATATGTAAAAACACAAGCCAAAACAAAAACAACACTTTCATTTTGCTGTTCAGGGAGAACAAGAACATGAATTATTCCAACAAGGTGTTTAAACATCTACTTCAAGGCGTGCTGGCTTTAGGAAGTTGTGTCAGCGCACAAAGTTATGCAGATTCGACCTATTTACCGCAGCCCCCGAATACCCAACAAGTCTTTTTTGTCGGCAATAACTGGGATGGCACAGTGACGGTGATTCACCCTTCACAAGACTTTGGCAAAGTGGGTGTGGTCAATATGATTCCTGACCGCAAAGAGCGTTTATTAGAAATTCATTTAAATCCAGTGAAATTGATTGCCTACACTTACATTCAACAAACTGCAGGTGAGGGCAATGACCAGTTGGTGGATGATATGTATTCCACGCCAGATGGACAGTCGATTGTGGCTTCACGTCCAAGTTTTGCCGATGTGGTATCCATCAACATTAAAACGGGCAAAATTAATTGGCGTACGCCAGTCGAAGGTTTCCGCGCAGACCACATGGCGGTTTCACCAGATGGACAACGTGTTGCTGTGTCGGCATCGTCAGGTAATGTGGTGCATGTTTTAGATATTCATACAGGTAAAGAATTGGGGCGTTTTGCAACAGGGGATAAGCCGCACGAAAATATTTACTTTGCAGGTGGAACGAAAATCTTAAACTCTGCGATTGGTAACGTAGAAACTTCGATGGATGCACAGTGGCAAGATTTTACCAAAGGTAAGCGCTTTATTACCATTGCCGATGCCAACAATTATAAAGTTCTGAAAAAAATTGATTTCCGACCTGCGTTAGATGCCTTTGGACGTAAAGATTTATCCAACTCAGTGCGTCCTATGGTGCTAAGTAAAGATGAAAGCAAACTTTATGCGCAGGTTTCATTTTTTAATGGTTTGGTGGAATACGACTTAAAAACCGATAAAGTCACGCGTATTGGACAATTACCGGGCAGCAGTACAATTCCAAAAGACCGCAGCAAATGGGTAAATGATTCACGTCATCATGGTTTATCCATCAGCGCAGATGGCGAAAAACTCTGTGTGGCAGGCACGATGGATGATTACGCGACCATTGTAGACCGTCAGAGTTTAAAAGCAGGCAAACTGATTCCTGCAGGTAAACCATATTGGGCAACCCGTAGCCCAGATGGAAAAAGCTGTGTGATTTCAGAAAGTGAAACCGATGTGGTAACGGTGATTGACTTTGCTACGGGAGAAAAAGTCCGCAGTGTGCCAGTGGGGAATCACCCACAGCGAGTGCGTTTGGGTTATGCACCAAGCGATTGGTCGACGCCGTAATTTTTAAGCCGATCATAACAGGCAAAGCATGCTAAGGCGCTCAAGACGATATTTGAATTGAGCGCATTTTAGGATGGTTTGCTTATGGAGCATGCACATGAATGGGACTCGATGGCTCGGTATTGGCTTTTTTGTTTTGGCGGTCGCGGTGTTGTTTACCGTGGTGTATGTGTTTCAACCACCGAATAAGACTGTTTCGGAAACAGTGTGGGTGAAACCGAACACGGCTTCCACAGAGATAGAAACAACGCAAAGTCTATATTCAGATGAATCTGAAAATGTACTGGAAACAAACGCTATGCTAGAGCGTGCTGCGGTATCTGCAGTTGAAATGCAGCAATTAATCCAGCAACGTGATCAGTTGTATTTAGGCTTTAAGCAAATTAGTACAGGTTTAAGCCAAGGGCAAAAGCCTGATTTAAACCGTGTACAAAGTATGTTGCTACAGCAGGAACAATTGGTACAAGCAGGCGTATTAAGAGCAGAAGATGCAATGAACTATAGCCAGTTTTTAAAGCAAATTTTACCTGAAATTGCAGGGCAAATTGATTTGCATATTTCGCGTTTAAAGCGCCTGAACGTGGTGACAGGTTAAGCCACAGTAAGGTGTGAGTTGCTGTTATAAATACACGATGACGCCATTGTTGCAGTCAATAATGGCGTTATTTTTTTGTCTAAAAAATTCTTTTAATCCACATGTTTTTAAGCCGAATAGCGGCCACTTGAGCTGAATTTATCCATGATTCCTTTGATCAAGCGTTCAATTCATCTTAGAAGAAAGCACACGTATTTTACTGTATTAGACGAAAGTTGTATAAGGCTGTGCCGAATAAATTTGGTTTTTCCTTCCTTTTAAAAACTACAGAAAAAACAAAGTTTAAATTTTTCTTCACCGTATTTTTTATGCTGCGAACAAAGATCATCTTTATTTAAATTGGTATGACCATTTAAATAAATAACCAGACCAATGTTGACATTTATTTGTATAAAACTATTATTTGTTGCAAATATTAAGAGTATTTTGATTTTTATCTTAATATTGGTCAGACCAAAATTAGAATTTTATCTATATGCTTAGACCTATGTTTACGTTTGAGTGAGCATTTCAAGGAGATGACAATGCTTCAACATTGGCAACAGATCTACGATCCAATGGCAAATATTTGGATTTCGAGTCTTATTGCATTAATCCCGATTATCTTTTTCTTTCTGGCATTGGCTGTATTTCGCTTAAAAGGAAGTGTTGCGGGAACAATTACGGTTATTTTGGCGTTATTGGTGTCGTTATTTGCCTATGGCATGCCTGCACCAATGGCTTTTGCTTCATTGATCTATGGCTTTTTCTACGGTTTATGGCCAATCGCATGGATTATTATAGGCGCATTATTTTTATATAAAATCTCTGTAAAAACAGGGCAATTTAACATTATTCGCTCATCTATTCTGTCGATTACAGAAGATCAGCGTCTCCAGATGCTACTGGTGGGCTTCGCATTTGGCACATTTTTAGAAGGTGCAGCGGGCTTTGGGGCGCCAGTGGCAATTACTGCAGCTTTGTTGGTAGGTTTAGGCTTTAAACCTTTATACGCTGCGGGTTTATGTTTGATTGTGAACACCGCACCTGTTGCGTTTGGCGCAATGGGGATTCCAATTATTGTGGCGGGTCAGGTTTCGGGTGTAGAAACTATGGAAATTAGCCAGATGGTTGGACGTCAGTTGCCATTTATGGTGCCTATTGTACTGTTCTGGATTATGGCAATTATGGATGGCTGGCGCGGTGTTAAGGAAACTTGGCCTGCAGTGTTGGTGGGTGGTGGTGCTTTTGCGATTGCACAATACTTGACCTCTAACTTTGTAGGGCCTGAGTTACCCGATATTACCGCTGCAATTGCCTCTTTGATTAGTTTAACGGTCTTATTTAAATTCTGGCAGCCAAAACACATTTTCCGTTTTAGCGATGCAGACACAAAAGTGGATGCCAACTTGGTTGCAGAACAACAGCGAAAATACAGCATGGGGCAGATTGTTAAAGCATGGTCACCTTTTGCAGTGTTAACGGTGATGGTCACCATTTGGAGTATTAAACCGTTTAAAGATTTATTTGCCAAAGATGGGGCAATGCATGACTGGGTAATTTCCATCAAAGTGCCATTTTTACATCAATTGGTGCAAAAAATGCCGCCTGTGGTTGCTGAAGTTAAAGACTACGATGCAATCTTTAAGTTCGATTGGCTGAGTGCAACAGGGACTGCAATTATGATTGCGGCTGTCATCACCATCATTTACTTAAAAATGAAACCACGTGAAGCGGTTAAAACTTTTGCAGAAACCATCAACGAGCTAAAAACACCAATTTATTCGATTGGGATGGTGTTAGCTTTTGCTTTTATTGCCAATTATTCAGGCATGTCTGCGACTTTGGCACTGGCTTTGTCACACACAGGCAATGCTTTCACATTCTTCTCGCCATTTTTAGGTTGGATTGGAGTGTTCTTGACAGGTTCAGATACATCAGCCAATGCCTTATTTGCTGCCTTGCAAGCCACAACTGCACAGCAAATTGGTGTACCAGAAGTCTTGTTGGTTGCTGCCAATACCAGTGGTGGAGTAACAGGCAAAATGATTTCACCACAATCGATTGCAATTGCCTGTGCGGCAGTGGGTTTAGTCGGAAAAGAATCGGATTTATTCCGCTTTACCGTGAAACATAGTATCACGTTCACCGTTATGATCGGTATTATTATCACTCTACAAGCTTATGTATTCCCATGGATGATTCCATAATCACATGCACAAGAGGATAGCCGCATGAAAGTCTCCGACAAAGTTGTACAAGACCTGCGCACACTGGTTGAAAAAAATCAGATGCAAGTCGGAGACCGATTGCCTGCCGAAAGAAAGTTATGTGAACAACTCGGGGTTTCCCGTTCCTCTTTGCGTGAAGCCATTCAGCAATTGACCAGTCAGGGCATGCTGGTCAGCAAAGTTGGAGCGGGTACTTTTTTGCAACAGCTACCCACCAATTGGTCGCAATATCAAATTGTGCAGCCTTTAAGTAACCTGATTGATGAAGACCCTGCTTATCGTTTTGATGTGCAGGAAGCTCGAATGGTGCTTGAAGGTGGTACGGCATGGTATGCCGCACAGCGGGCAACTGCTGAGGATTTGAAAAACATCCGTGCCTGTTATGAGCAAATCGCCCACTTTCAAATTTTAGGTGATGACGATCAGGCAGCAATTGCCGATGCCAAGTTTCATTTGGCAATTGCCGAAGCATCGCACAATTTGGTGCTCATTCAAATGATGCGTGGCTTATTTGATTTGTTGCAATACAACGTAGTTTTGGGCAGACGCAAAGTCTATACCGAAGCCCACCGTTTCGATCAGTTGCACGATCAACACTTTCAAGTGATGGATGCAATTGAACGCCAGGATCCAGAAGCTGCCCGTTCGGCAGTGTGTGGACATATTGAATTTGTAGTTCAACAAGTACGCATGATAGACGAGGAAGATGCGCGTCGTCAGCGTGCGAGTCGATTAAACAGGATAGCGCCATGATTATTTCTTCTGCGAATGATTACCGCGAAGCAGCGAAACGCCGTTTACCGCCATTTTTATTTCACTATATTGATGGAGGTGCGTACGCGGAACAAACGCTGAAAAGAAATGTGGAAGACCTTTCACAGATTGCCTTGCGCCAACGTGTTTTGAATGACATGTCGGCTTTGAGTTTAGAAACCACCTTATTTAATGAAACCTTGTCAATGCCTGTGGCTTTGGCACCTGTGGGTTTAACGGGCATGTATGCGCGCCGTGGTGAAGTGCAGGCTGCAGTTGCAGCTGACAAAAAAGGCATTCCGTTTACTTTATCTACCGTGTCGGTATGCCCAATTGAAGAAGTGGTGCCTGCCATTTCACGGCCAATGTGGTTTCAATTATATGTATTGCGTGACCGTGGTTTTATGCGTAATGCTTTGGAACGTGCTAAAGCAGCAGGCTGTTCAACTTTGGTCTTTACAGTAGATATGCCTGTGCCTGGCGCACGTTATCGGGATGCACATTCGGGCATGAGTGGTCCAAATGCTGCTATGCGCCGCTATATGCAGGCAGTGATGCATCCAAACTGGGCATGGGATGTTGGCTTACTAGGTCGTCCGCATGACTTGGGCAATATCTCTAAATACTTAGGCAAACCAACAGGACTTGAAGATTATATTGGCTGGTTAGGCAATAACTTTGACCCATCTATTTCATGGAAAGACTTGGAGTGGATTCGTGAATTCTGGGATGGCCCAATGGTCATTAAAGGCATTTTAGACCCAGAAGATGCTAAGGATGCTGTTCGTTTTGGGGCTGATGGAATTGTGGTGTCCAATCACGGTGGTCGTCAGTTAGATGGTGTGCTCTCGACTGCACGTGCTTTACCGCCAATAGCCGATGCAGTAAAAGGAGATCTAAAAATTCTAGTGGATTCAGGTATTCGTAATGGCCTAGATGTGGTGCGCATGTTGGCGATGGGTGCGGATACTTGTATGCTCGGACGTGCCTTTATTTATGCACTAGGTGCAGCAGGTGGGGCGGGTGTGAGTAATTTACTCGAATTGATTGATAAAGAAATGCGAGTCGCAATGACCTTAACGGGTGCTAAAAACATTCAAGCGATTAACTCAGATTGCTTGGTACAACTTGAGCGTGAACTGAAAGGCTAAATTGCCAACAGGAGCGATCAATCCATCAACCGATGCATTTGGCTGAATCGCTTAATTGTATTTTTCACCTTGTTTCAGGACTTGTACACTATGCCACAGACAATTTCTTCTGCAACACAATTTGATGCTGCAGCAACCCTCAAAAACTTGGTCGATATTGTGGGAAAAGCGCATGTATTGACCCATGAATCAGATACTCGTTTATATCGTCAAGGGCGACGTTTTGGCGAAGGACAGGTTTTTGCGGTGGTCACGCCAGGTTCTTTATTGCAGCAGTGGCAAGTGTTACAAGTGGCTGTGGCAGCAGATTGCATTATTATTATGCAAGCCGCCAATACTGGACTCACGGGTGGTTCTACCCCTTTTGGTGATGACTATGATCGTCCTGTAATTTTGATCAACACCCAACGTTTAAAAGGTATTCAGCTCATCAACGATGCCAAGCAAGTGATTTGCTTGCCTGGTGCAACATTGGATGCTTTGGAACAGCAATTGGCGCCGCATCAGCGTGAGCCACACTCAGTCATTGGTTCATCTTGTATTGGCGCTTCAGTGTTGGGCGGGGTATGTAATAATTCAGGTGGTGCATTGGTCAGACGTGGTCCTGCCTATACTGAGTTGGCCTTATATGCACAAGTCGATGCACTGGGCGAGTTGCAACTCATCAATCATTTGGGGGTAAATTTAGGGAACTCGCCAGAAGAAATTTTAACCAAACTTGAGCAACAACAATATCGCCCTGAAGATATTGAATATTCGGAACATTGTTGTGCTTCAGATCAGCGTTACGTGCATGATGTTGCCCAAGTCGATGCCGATACGCCTGCACGGTTTAATGCCGACCCGAGCCGTTTGTTTGAAGCTTCGGGTTCGGCAGGTAAAGTCTGTGTGTTTGCAGTGCGTTTGGATACGTTTGAGAAAATTCCGAGTCAGGTGTTTTATATCGGCAGCAATCAGCAGGATGATTTAACCGCGATTCGCCGTTTTTTATTACGTGATTTGCCGCGTGTACCGATTGCTGGCGAGTATATTCATCGAGATGCCTATGACATTGGTGCAGAATATGGCAAAGACAGTTTCTTGTTTATTGAGAAATTTGGCACCAGTAAAGTACCTGCAGCTTTTGCCATGAAAGACAAAGTTGATGGATTTCTAACCCGTTGGGGCATGCGTGGATTGTCGGATAAAGTTTTGCAAATGTTCACGAAACTACTGCCAAATCATTTACCAGAACGCATGAACCAATTTCGTGATTTGTATGAACATCATTTAATTTTGCGCATTGAGCAGCAAGATGTTGCGGCAGTACAGCAGTTTTTAATGGATTATTTTATCACGCGCAATTCTGGCAGTTTTTTTCTATGTAATGAAGATGAAGGCCGCAAGGCTTTTCTGCATCGCTTTGCAGTGGCAGGTGCTGCAATTCGTTATCGTGATACACATCGAAATGAAGTGGAAGACATTGTTGCTTTAGATATTGCGTTAAGACGTAATGATCAGCAATGGGTTGAAACCTTGCCCGAAGAGTTGGAGCAGGCGATTATACATAAGTTGTATTATGGTCATTTTTTATGTCATGTCTTTCATCAGGACTATATTATTAAAAAAGGCGTAGACCCGTTGGCGATGGAACATCAAATGTGGTCATTGCTTGATGCACGTGGGGCAGAGTATCCTGCAGAGCATAATGTTGGGCATTTATATGTGGCGAAGCCTGCCTTAAAGCAGCATTATCAAAAATTGGATCCGACCAATTGTTTTAATGTGGGCATTGGGCATAGCTCTAAATTAAAAGCTTGGCGTTAAATAAGGATGAAAACTGAGCAGTGAAACTGATTCTAAGGAAAGATGGATATGTTTAAGTTAGATAGCAAACTGCTACAGATTTTTTACTATGTATATAAATTAAAAAATGTGTCTGCAGCAGCAGATGCATTGGGCATGAGTCAGCCTGCGGTTAGTAACTGTTTAAATAAAATTCGTCAGCATTTTAATGACCCATTATTTTTAAGGGTTGGCAATGAAATGTTGCCTACAGAGTTGGCGAAACAGATTTTTTCACCGATTAGTGAAATTATTAATAAAATTGAAACGGTCAATAATTTTAAAGTCGATTTTGATCCGACACATTCCGATCAATTATTTACCTTGGCAATGACCGATGTTTCGCATTTGGTTTTATTGCCAAAACTGACCAAGTTTTTAAAAAAATATGCACCTTCAGTGCGGATTAAAATTCGTCCTATTACCCGTGAAACCAGTTATCAAATGGCAAATGGTGAAATTGATTTTGCGATTGGTTTTTTACCTGAGTTAGAGCAGGGTTTTTATCAGCAGCAATTATTTTTACAATATTATGTGGTGATTAGTCGTAAAGATCATCCACGTATTTGTGAAAAAAGTTTAGATGTTGAAGC
This sequence comes from Acinetobacter sp. YH01003, assembly GCF_013420525.1. Classification (NCBI taxonomy): domain Bacteria; kingdom Pseudomonadati; phylum Pseudomonadota; class Gammaproteobacteria; order Moraxellales; family Moraxellaceae; genus Acinetobacter; species Acinetobacter sp. YH01003. The sequence continues at coordinate 19,388 of NZ_VOXY01000024.1, forward strand.
TTATATTCGTGAATCGCATGTCGATGTAGATACCAGTATAGGTCACTACCATATTGAAAATGAATTAAGCAATCGTGGTTTAAGACGTAATATTCTAATGAGTATCCCAAGTTATTTAGGGGTCGGTTTAATTGTGCAAGAAACCGATATGATTGCGACAGTGCCTTATTATTTAAGTGAGGTGTTAAGTTGACAAAAATAACTAATCATGCGAAAAAGTTTTTTTAGTTAACAGATGTTCACACATGCCTCGAATTGTTTCTGTACCACTTAGTTTAGAACAGCGAGAACGACTCATTTTTCTGGCCAA
>NZ_VOXY01000025.1:0-18021 GCF_013420525.1 Acinetobacter sp. YH01003
GCTGAAAAGAATTGTTGTTTACGTTGTAGATGCTTAAAACACAAATCATTGACATAATTCCAGACAAAATTTACTTCGGATGCTAACTGATTTAGCACCTTGCAATGTTTGTCTTTTATGCGTAATTCGAGTGTCTTCATCCAGTTATTTTAACAGTATTTTTCTTAATAGTGACTATAGTACAAGTATTTAAAACGACATTTCGTGTCGTTCATATGGTTTACTCCAGTCGCTTATATCCTCGTGCTGAACCACGAGGTTTTACGCTCCAGTGGATAAAAAAAAGCTCAACCATATAGGGATGGTTGAGCATAAAAAGGATGTGTATAAAAGCACATCCAGAGGGTTTGAAAATCTTGCTGCAAATGATATTTCACTGATTATTGAATACAGTGGATCATTTTCAGTACGTGAATTATGGAGTAATTTAGTCGACTATACAAATAGATTTTTCCTATTAATCCAAGACAAATATTCAATGAAAGATTCATCTTTTTTTCTTAACAATTTAAATTATCTTACTATTTTTACAATTATTTTAGAAAAATTAAAAAAACTGTCATAATTCATAACACTCAATACTGTATAAATTTTGAATAAAAGGCATTTTAAATACACCTTTATGTGATCAAAAAAAACACCAATTAAACTCAACTTTTTGCTTGAATGTGTACGCGTGCTTTCATTTGTGCCAACACAATACCCGTTAAAATAATCAATCCACCGATACTGTGATAACTCCCCCACACTTCTGCCAACCAAAAATATGCAATGATAGCCGTGAAAACAGGCATCAAATTCATAAAAATACTGGTGCGATTTGGCCCTAAATATTGAACGGCCAACATCCATACCAAAGGTGCAATAATTGAAGGAAATATACCTGCATACAGCACACTTAAACCATTTTGGCTATTTAAATGATCCAAGCCGAACCACAAAATAAATGGCAGATGGTAAAGTAAGGCGAATATAATTTGCACATAAAGACTCAGCATGAGCGGCAATTTTAAATTCCATTTCTTTAAAAACACCCCATAAAAGGCGTAAAAAAATACCGCCAAAACCATGAGCATATCGCCCGCATGTCCTGTCAGCTGACTGAGTTGACGCAAATCTCCTTGTGCAATCACATACAACAAACCCGAAAATGAAATAATGCAGCCAAAAACCGCAAATCGTGTCGGAATGTCTTTTAAGATCAGCAATGAAACCAAAACCGTAAACATGGGAATAAACGCATTAATAATGCCCATATTGGTTGCAGTGGTGTAATTGGCTGCGGTATAGCTTAGACCTTGATACAGCACCAAACCAAAAGCACTAAGCACTGCCAACTGTTTCAAATGTGGACGAATCAACTCACGCTGCTGCCAAACTTTGGGCAATATCCACGGGGTTAAAATCAGAAAAGCAATCAACCAGCGATAAAAACTGATACTGACGGGTGAAATATACTCCGCCACATACCTCGTTACTGCAATATTTAAAGACCAAATCAATACCGCAATCAATGGCAATAAAATTGCCCAAAATACGCCTTTATCTGACCGTATCATGTATTCATCATCCTTGTTGTACCAAACAGCATACCTGCTGTGAAACCCTTTTCTATAACTGACTTGTGATGCAAAGTGCTAAAAACCCAGTGTCTATTTATGGCACTTTTCGCTCGATTTATCCATCAATAAAATAAAATGCAGATACGAATTACATTTTTCTGCGCAATATCACGGCTATGCGGGATTCCATCAGTGTCGTAAATTTCTTTGCTATAAAACTTGCTGTACCCAAAAATTACAGTTACAACAGTAGCGGTAAAATACAGATTCTAGGAAGCAACTATGCGCACTTCAGTTTATGACATTGCAGTAAAAACCAATCAGGGTACGGAAACCACATTAAATCAATATGCAGGAAAAGTGTTGTTGATCGTGAACGTGGCATCAAAATGTGGCTTAACCCCGCAATACGAAGGCTTACAGCAACTCTACGCAGCAAAACAGGCACAAGGCTTAGAAATTTTAGCCTTTCCATCGAATGATTTCTTGGCACAAGAACCGGGCAGCGATACAGAAATTCAGGAATTTTGCTCACTGAATTATCAGGTGAGTTTTCCATTGTTTGCTAAAATTCCAGTCGTGGGTGCAGAAAAACATCCTCTCTACACGGCTTTAACGCAAGCAATTCCTGAACGTATTGGTGAAGGCCCATGGTGGAAAGATTTGGTTGATTACGGCTTAACCCCAAATGAACCACCTGAAGTATTGTGGAACTTTGAAAAGTTTTTGGTGAATAAACAAGGTGAAGTGGTGGCGCGTTTTGCCCCAGATTTAACCGTAGATGACCCGCGCATTGTAGAAGCGATTGAGGCTGAATTGGCTAAATAATTTTTTATTCAGCAAGTTAAAGAGTTCTTTCATAAATTCTCTTTAAATCAATAATTCAGCTCCCTCATCCTCTTGCGGAATATATTCCTCATCCTGAGCCATATATGGCGCAAGAGAAGGGACTATCAATATCAATTCGACGCATTACTTATGATCATTTTTCTTTTATGAAAGAAGTGTAATTCATAGGAGTTTCTTTAAAACTCCTATTTTTTTTGATTTAGACAAAAAAATTAAGATTTGTTATTGCTTTGCAACAATCTGTTTTTTATTCATATTTTCGTTTTATATTCATTCTCAATGAGTACCAAAAATCACATGAATATGAAAAATGTATCTTCGAAGACACTACTTCCGTTTGCACTATTGAGTTCTGCCTTGCTACTCAGCGCCTGTGATCAAATGAACACGCCGCAAACGCAAACAACTAATCAAGATGATTCCAGCGCATCATCCAACAGCAATACAAACCCAACCAACGCTCCATTAAGCAGTGGCAATATGTTCTATATTGTGCGCGATGTGGCTGATCTACAGCTCAAAGCAGGTCAATATGTCGAACAACTGAATCAAACCAAGTCTGAATTGCAAACCGCTGTAGATGCGCAAGATCCACAACAATTACAAATTGCAGCGACTCAATTACAACAGCAGTTACAAGGCTTCAATCAAACACTAAGCAGCCTAGACTTAAAAACACAGGAAATTGATACCATCCGTCAAAACTTATTGGCTGCCAATCAGCAAGTTTTGGCTTCACCATTTTTAAATGGACAAGTCGATTTAAGCAAGGTGGACTTTAAAAAACTGGAACAGCAAATGGGGAATATTCAAACTGAAATACTAAAACTGGCGGCAATGATAATTCCTGAAGGTTCTTCGGAAGACAGTTCTGAAAGCTAGTCGCTTTAGATGTTGATAAAGCCCATTCAGTTGAAAATGAGGATTTTGATATAAATCAATATAGTAGTAATGAGCCCAATATAGCATCAACGCTTAGATTAATGTAAAATTGTAAAATTAATTATCAATAAATCATATATTTATGAATTTTTCATGTTATCAAGTCAATATACAACATCGTAATGGCAATACAAATAAAAGCCAATGGATTCCTAAGGAAATAGAAGAACTTCTAATTTTTTCAACGGGACTAGCTCATGGTTGGTGTAACTCATCACGTGATGTGATTTGGTCTGTTCCAAAACATATCCCTTCATTAATACCAATTGGCACAGAAAGACCTACTAAAGGTAATGTAACTGATATTTTGTATATTGCTAAATATACAGGAGACACCAATGGTACATGGCATGGTTATCCTGTCTCAGCAAAATCTAAACATGATCATCCTCCTCAAAATATTATTAATGAATGGATTAATAATGGTTTTATAGATAAACGTTTTTATGCAAAATGGGTGCAAGGTAAACTAAAATGACAGTAACAAAAAAGATAAAAATAGAGGGTGATTTTATAGACTCATTTATATACTCTGGCTCACTTTTTCTCATAGATACTCAGCTGCGTTTGACTTCATACTCATGGAATGAAATTTTAAATTATTCAAACTGTCCCACTATTAAAAAGAATTTCTTACTTAATTGTTTTTCTGAAAATGATACTCAAGATATATCTAAGTTAGACAACGAATACATTATCTATAATGATTCTCTAAATAATTCAATTATTGATACATTAGAACTAGATTCATGGCCAACTGATTTAGACATTTATAAAAATAAATTTATTATTTCATCCGCTGATGGCATTAAATCAGTGGTTGGCAATAGATCTGTAGAAAACCTAAAGGTTAAATTTGAATTCTCTAAAAATGTAAAAAAAATGTGGGATGATAAGGTTTTTGAGTTAGCTGTTGGAACGCTTGATAGATTAATTATAAGTTGTGGCTATGAAGGAGCATTTGAACTTTTCACAAGAACGAAAGCTGATAGTTATGAACTGGTCAAGGAAAAACAGTTAAGTGAAAAAGAATGGATTGGTTGTGAATGGGATCAAAATACAGGAATTGCTATTCTAAAAAACGAATTAAAACAAAAGTTATTAAAATTTGAGACTATTAATATGGAGCATGTTTCTCTAATTACAGATCAAATTGAGAAAAGTAGATATTATAAAATGATTAAAGAAGAAGATCCTATAGAATATGAAATTCCTAACTCAATTCAAAAGTATGTAAATTCTTGGGTATTTGAAGACAAATTATATTTGCTCAGCGAAGACTTAAACCTATATGAGTATGACAATAATAATTTAAATAAAATCAGTGAAGTAAATAACAATCAAAGGTTAATTGGAAAGATTATTGATAGTGCAAAAACACATTTTGGTTTAGTTTTCGAAGACATGGAAAATCTATATCTTCAAAATTCAGATATAAATATCTTATCCAGCAAAGTTACAAATTGGCGTACTTATCCAAAAAGTAAAAACTATCAAAATCATATTCATTTTATAGAAAATGATAATTTAACAATTCAAATATTTGAATAAAAAAAGCCACTCTTTCGAATGGCTTTTTTCAATCTTAAACCGACAATTAAAGTGCGCGGTTTTTGATTTTGCGGATGGTTTCCAACTGTGCAGCAGTTTCTGCCAAAGCAGCCAAAGCAGCAGCAGAGTCCAAATCGCTCTTTTGATTTGCCAACAATTGTTCAGCGTGTTTACGCGCTTCAATAATTGCCGCTTCATCTAAGTTTTCTGCACGAACTGCAGTATCTGCAAGAATCGTAACAACATGCGGTTGAACTTCTAGAACGCCACCAGATACATAGATTAATTCTTCTGTACCATTTTCCAGCAGAACGCGGATTGCACCCGGCTGAAGCAAAGTTACCAGTGGTGCGTGACCCGGCATAATACCGAGTTCACCGCCAGCACCTTTTGCAATTAGCATAGTCACAGTGCCCGAGTACAAAGACTCTTTTACACTTACAACATCACATTGCATAGTCGCCATGAGAATCTCCTAAATTAGAGCTGCTAATTAAAGTTTCTCGGCTTTAGCAATCACTTCGTCAATACCACCAACCATATAGAACGCTTGTTCTGGGATATGATCGTATTCACCAGCTAGAAGACCTTTAAAGCCACGAATTGTATCTTTAAGCGGTACAAGTTTACCAGGCGCGCCAGTAAATACTTCAGCTACGTGGAACGGTTGAGAGAAGAAACGTTGGATCTTACGTGCACGGTATACAGTAAGTTTGTCTTCTTCTGACAATTCGTCCATACCAAGAATTGCGATAATGTCTTTCAATTCTTTATAACGTTGAAGAACGTTTTGAACCGAACGAGCAATTTCGTAATGCTCAGTACCAACAACTAATGGATCTAACTGACGTGAAGTTGAGTCTAGTGGATCGATCGCAGGGTAAATACCTTGAGATGCAATGTCACGGCTCAATACTACAGTTGCGTCTAAGTGCGCGAACGTTGTAGCAGGTGATGGGTCAGTTAAGTCATCGGCAGGTACGTATACAGCTTGAATAGATGTAATCGAACCAGACTTAGTTGAAGTAATACGTTCTTGAAGAACACCCATCTCTTCTGCAAGTGTAGGCTGATAACCTACTGCAGATGGCATACGACCTAGAAGTGCTGATACTTCAGTACCTGCTAGTGTATAACGGTAGATGTTGTCTACGAACAATAATACGTCACGACCTTTACCGTTCTCATCTTTTTGATCACGGAAGTACTCAGCCATAGTCAAACCAGTTAACGCTACGCGTAAACGGTTACCAGGTGGCTCGTTCATCTGACCGTAGACCATTGCTACTTTGTCAAGAACGTTAGAGTCTTTCATTTCGTGATAGAAGTCGTTACCTTCACGAGTACGCTCACCAACACCAGCGAATACAGATAAACCTGAGTGCGCTTTAGCGATGTTGTTGATCAACTCCATCATATTTACGGTTTTACCAACACCCGCACCACCGAACAGACCAACTTTACCACCTTTCGCGAACGGGCAAAGTAAGTCAATGACTTTAATACCAGTTTCTAAAAGGTCAGTAGAAGCCGCTTGTTCTGCATAAGAAGGCGCTTGACGGTGAATTGGTAAACGCTCTTCAGTTGCAACTGGACCAGCTTCGTCGATAGGGCGACCAAGAACGTCCATGATACGACCAAGTGTCGCTGTACCTACTGGTACAGAGATTGGCGCGTTAGTGTTAGTTACGTTCAAACCACGCTTAAGGCCTTCAGTAGAACCCATTGCAATAGTACGAACTACGCCATCACCAAGTTGTTGCTGAACTTCTAATGTAGTTTCAGTACCGTCAACTTGGAGAGCGTCATAGATCTTAGGAACGCTGTTGCGTTCAAACTCGACGTCGATAACCGCGCCGATGATCTGAATGATACGACCGCCACTCATTGCTGTCTCCTCAATTCAAACTAATAATGTTAAACGGCAGCGGCACCACCAACGATTTCAGAAATTTCCTGAGTAATCGCGGCTTGACGCAGCTTGTTATAAATAAGTTGTAGGCTCTTGATCAGTTCACCTGCGTTATCTGTTGCAGCTTTCATTGCAACCATACGCGCAGACTGTTCACATGCGATGTTTTCAATCACACCTTGATAAACCATAGACTCGATGTAACGAACCAATAAACCATTTAACAGCTCTTCAGCTTCTGGTTCATAGATATAATCCCAACCGTATTGACGGTTAAGAGTCTTGTTTTCTTCAGCAGATGCTAAAGGAACAAGTTGTTCGATTTTCTGATCTTGAGTCATGGCATTGACAAAGCCGTTTGACACGAGGTAAATGCGATCTAACTCGCCTTTATCGTACGCATCTAACATCACTTGCACAGAGCCAGATAACTGTTCAAGACTTGGCGCGTCACCTACGTTTGTAGTTGCACCAAGCACTTTACCGCCGTAGTTTTTAAAAAACGAAACCGCTTTTTGACCAATTAAAGCAAACTGAACTTCAATTGACTGCTCTTGTTGTTGCTGTACATGCTTTACAACTTTCTTGAACAAGTTAATGTTCAAGCCACCTGCCAAACCACGATCTGAAGACACGATGATATAACCAACGCGTTTTACAGGGCGTTCAATCATATAACGGTGTTTGTATTCAGGGTTCGCCTGTACCAAATGAGCAATTACACGGTGCATATTTTCGGCATACGGACGGCCTTGAGCCATGCGCTCTTGCGCACGACGCATCTTAGAAGCAGCAACCATTTGCATCGCGCGAGTAATCTTTTGCGTGCTCTTGATACTAGCAACTTTGGCGCGAATTTCTTTTAAATTTGCCATACGCTTAACCTAGTATTCGAAAGCCCTTTCAGGCTTTCGAAGGTTGATTCCGTGAACCAAACCCCTAACTAGCCAATGCTAAATTAGTAAGTTTGAGTCGCTTTAAAGCTTTCAATACCTGCTTTGATTGCAGCTTCGATGTCTTTGTTGAAATCACCAGTTTCATCGATTTGTTGCATTAACGCAGCATGTTCTGAACGGAAGTAAGAAATTAACGCAGCATCAAAGTCTACGATTTTCTTCACTTCTACGTCAGCCATGTAGCCTTCGTTAGATGCATAAACTGAAACAGCTTGGTCAGCAATTGAGTATGGCGCATATTGTTTCTGCTTCATTAACTCAGTTACACGTTGACCATGTTCAAGTTGCTTACGAGTTGCTTCGTCAAGGTCAGAAGCGAACTGAGCAAACGCTGCCAATTCACGGTATTGCGCCAAAGCGGTACGGATACCACCAGACAATTTTTTGATGATCTTAGTTTGAGCAGAACCACCAACACGCGATACAGAAATACCCGCGTTCACAGCAGGACGGATACCCGCGTTGAATAATGATGTTTCTAAGAAGATCTGACCATCTGTAATCGAAATTACGTTGGTTGGTACGAATGCAGATACGTCACCTGCTTGAGTTTCAATAATCGGCAATGCAGTTAAAGAACCAGTTTGACCTTTAACTTCACCGTTAGTGAATTTCTCAACGTAGTCAGCAGATACACGAGAAGCACGCTCAAGTAGACGCGAGTGTAGATAGAACACGTCACCTGGATACGCTTCACGACCTGGTGGACGACGTAAAAGCAATGAAATTTGACGATACGCAACAGCTTGCTTAGACAAGTCATCATAAATGATTAACGCGTCTTCACCACGGTCACGGTAGTATTCACCCATTGTACAACCAGAGTACGGAGCTAAATACAGCATTGCTGCTGGATCAGATGCACCTGCTGCGACAACAGTGGTATACGCCATAGCGCCAGTTTCTTCTAGCTTACGTACTACGTTTGCGATAGTCGATTGTTTTTGACCAATTGCTACGTATACACACTTAATGCCAGAGTTTTTCTGAGCGATGATCGCATCGATCGCCATTGCTGTTTTACCAGTTTGACGGTCACCAATGATCAACTCACGTTGACCACGGCCTACAGGGATCATGGTATCAACTGATTTATAACCAGTTTGAACAGGTTGATCCACTGATTGACGCCAAATTACGCCTGGTGCTACTTTTTCTACAGCATCAGTTAATTTTGCATCAATAGGGCCTTTACCATCAATTGGGTTACCCAAAGCATCTACCACACGGCCTAAAAGTTCTGGACCAACCGGAACTTCTAATACACGACCTGTGCAACGTGCTTTTTGACCTTCTTGAAGGCTTAAGTAGTTACCTAAAACAACGACGCCCACTGAATCCTGTTCTAGGTTCAGTGCCATACCAAATAAGCCGCCGTCGAATTCGATCATTTCACCGTACATTGCATCAGCAAGGCCGTGAATGCGCACAATACCGTCGGATACCATAACAATGGTACCTTCGTTTTTAGCGGTCGCGCTGGTGTCCAGATCGCCGATACGCTGTTTAATGAGCGCACTGATCTCGGATGGATTCAGTTGTTGCATTGCGCTATACCTCAATCTTTTATTAGTTCAGTCTTCGCAATTAAGCTAAAAGACGTGTCCGCATTTTTTCAAGCTTGTTAAGCGCAGAATCATCTATCACTTGGTCGCCTGCACGAATAACCACACCCGCAATTAACGCTGGGTTCACTTCTACAGAAACATTTACTGCCGCAGCGAAACGTTTTTCTAACGCTTGAGCAAGAATTTGTTCTTGTACAGAAGTCAATGGGAATGCTGATTCAATCACAACATCCACAGTATTGTTATTCTGTGATTTGAGCTGTTCGTATTCTGCTTGAATTTCAGGAAGCAAAGCCAAACGGTTGTTTTCAGCAAGCAATGTCAAAAAGTTTGACACTGCTGCAGTTTGGTCTTCACCTAAAACTTTGGCAAAAATACTCACCTGCTCAGCAGGCGTAAGCTCAGGGCGATTTAAGTAAGCTGAAAATGCTTCGTCTTGCACCGCAGCACTGAGCAAGTTAAGTGCTGTTGACCAATTGTCAGTTGCACCTTGCTCAGAAGCGTAAGCAAATGCTGCTTTAGCGTATGGGCGTGCCAACGTCAAGAGTTCAGCCATAATCTGCCTCTCTCTTAAAGTTTAGCAGCCAGCTGAGTCAGCATGGCATTGTGAGCTTCTGCGTCAACTTGCTGGCTAAGAATTTTCTCTGCACCAGTTACTGCAAGCGCAGCTACTTGTTGACGTAATTCTTCGCGAGCAGAATTGATTTCTGTATCAACAGCTTCTTTCGCTTGTTGACGAATACGCTCACCTTCAGCAGATGCTTGGGTACGCGCTTCTTCTACCAATTGTGCTGCACGACGATTCGCTTGTTCGATCAATTGAGCCGCTTGTGCTTTAGCTGCATCTAATTCAGCTTTCACTTGAGCTTGCGCATCGGCAAGATCAGCTTTGGCTTTCTCAGCTGCATTTAAGCCGTCAGCAATACGACGCTGACGCTCACTAATCGCATTGATTAGTGGTGGCCATACAAACTTCATGCAGAATGCGACGAAAATCGCAAATGCAATCGCTTGGCCAAACAATGTGAGGTTGATATTCATTGCAAATTCCTCAAATAGTGAATTTCGGAATTAAGCTGATTAACCTACAAATGGATTAGCGAAGATGAAGAACAAGCCAATACCAACACCGATCATAGGCACAGCATCAAGAAGACCTGCGATTAAGAACATACGAGTTTGAAGTTGTGGAGCCAATTCTGGTTGACGAGCAACAGCTTCAAGGAAGCGACCGCCTAAAAGACCAAAACCAATCGCAGTACCTAAAGCACCGAAAGCGATCAAGATAGCAGATGCAATTGCAACTAGACCTAAAGTGAGTTCCATGATAATTCCTCAGAGGTTAGGTTTTATACCAAATTAAGTTAAAAAATTGTGTGCCCAACCGCCCGATGACAGTTAGGCCATACCATTAATGCTTTTCGCTTGCCATGCTCATGTACACGATAGTCAACATCATGAAAATGAATGCTTGTAGCGTAATAATCAAAATGTGGAAAATCGCCCAAGGCACAGACAATGCCCACTGGATCCAGAACGGTAATAACGCGATAAGAATGAAGATTAACTCTCCCGCATACATGTTACCGAACAGTCGTAGAGCCAATGAAACTGGTCGCGCCAAGAAAGTAGTCAATTCCAACAATAAGTTGAATGGAATTAAAAGCACTTTAGCAACTGGATTACTTGGGTTGAATGGGTTAAGTGCCAACTCACCAACGAAGCCGCCAACACCTTTCTCACGAATACTATAGAAAATAATTAAGAAGAATACAGAAATAGACATACCTAAGGTAATGTTTGGATCTGTAGTCGGAACAATTTTAAAGTAAACCTGATGAGGGTCCACACCCAGCATAGATGCAATCGCCTGTTGAGCTACATAAGGAATAAAGTCAACAGGGATCAAATCCATCAAGTTCATGAGGAAAATCCACACGAAAATGGTTAATGCTAAGGGTGCAATTAATCGAGACTTCCCATGGAAGGTATCACGTACACTTGAATCCACAAACTCGATAATCACTTCAATTACTGACTGGAATTTACCAGGCACGCCTGAATTTGCAGCTTTCGCAACAATCCAGAACAATAAACAGAAGATCAGACCAAGTCCGATAGACCAACCCATTGAATCCAAGTGAATAGCAGTGAACCCCATCTGTTGAGCTTCTTCAGCAGACTCAGCCAACTTCCATGAACCGTCTGGCATTTTGCCATAGGTCATATTGGTCAAGTGATGCTTGATATACTCGGTCGAAGTAAGGGCATGTTCTTCAGCAGCCATAAATCACACCTGGTCAATGTAAAAAAACTAATAGAACAAACGAACATCGCGTGCTGCTTGATATCTCGCCTATTCCTGAAAAACTTTTCAATTTTTGCTGCGTTTAGACTCGTTTTTGTAATCGTGACACCCAAAATGGCGCAACCCACGACATGCTTTGAACGAGCATAAAACCACAAAACAATGCCACCGGGGATAACGGCTGTACATTGCTTAAAATTAAAATGAATCCTACGATCACGATTGCAAACTTACCGAGCATTCCTCTATACATGTTCGAAAGAACCTGTCTGGACGCTCGTGCACCTGCTGCTCGAAACGACTGCCATGAAAAATAACAACTTGCCAACCAACAAACACTAGCACCAAGTGCAGCGCTTAAGGCAGCCGTTGAGTCTTTCAAGACCCACGCTATCAGGGCTGAAACTGGAATCATGAATGCTTGTAAGAAGACCAAAGCTTTAGCTAATCGTCGGTCAATCAAGCGACTAGTTCGGCTCATTTTTTTATCCACTCACAGCATTAATGCTTGACAAGTTCAACTGATGATCGTTTTTTATCGCAGGCATTATAGAGTTAGCCCCCTGAACATGCAATCGTTTCCCGACCTTAGTCGTGTTTTTTTGCATGTTTGTCTCGGAATTGTCATATTTCAATTTTGCTTAAAAAACGCATCATTTTCGTGCATTTAATACACAAGCCTTGGTTTGCTTGGCTAATTGCTGCCACGCTTGCACAAAATCATCTGCACCGCGCATGCTTTCATCGACCTTTTGAAACACAATTGGATTCAATTTCATATACTGATTTTTACTGGCATGTCCTTCTGCAAGTAGGCACATTTTTGGATTTGGTCGGTGATCGTTCAAATATTTAATTTGTGCGACTGTTGGCGCAATATGCGGATCATTGGTCATCGACCCAGAAAATTCTAAATTTAAGGCACGTTCTAAATATTGATAGGCATCGTGATAAGCCCAATATGGCTGTACTGCAGTTTGAGTCTGAAACTGACTTGCACTTTTGAATAAACTCTGTGCGAAGGCACGTGCGTTGTTCCAATAAGCATCGCGATGTTCAGGCATTTGCTGAGAACGTAGCGCGGCAATAAAGAAGCCGATACGCACCGCATTGTTTGGGTCTAGCCAGACATGGCTGTCTACTGTATTTTTTAATGCTGCACCACGTTCTGAACGCTGCGGCAAAGTTTTCATAATGCCCGTATCTAATAAAGCAATCGCTTTAGGATTTTGATGTAATACACGTTCTAGCGGTGCTTCATGCGCCTTACCTAGCCAAATAATTAAATCCGCATCTTGGATGATTTTTCGATGTGCAGGCGTGAGCGATACATCATGCCCTGTTTGATCTGCCAGTAATAACGTGGGTGTTTCGATATTTTGCGTGACTTTTTGGGCAATCAAATAGATAGGATGGGTAGACACCACCAAAGCCTGCGCCATGCTGACAGTACTGCATAACGCTAAAAGACAGAAACTAAATAAACGAAACATTGCGGCATATCACGAAAAATCGACAAATGTTATAATATAACAAATTTATAAAAATACCTACGTATAATCGAAACTAATAACGCTTCATGCTAAGATTTACTGTCATTTTTCTTTTAAAGTTCAACTGGGGTGGCTATGAGCTTATGTTCGCACGAGCATCACAATGCATTACATGGCGTTCACGACCATCACAATGTCGATCAACGTCTTGCCGAAGCTGAAAGTTTATGTGCGGCAACAGGTGCTCGTTTAACACCGCTACGTAAAGAAGTGTTGGAACTCATTCTCAAGGCATCTGCACCAATGGGTGCTTATGATTTATTGGCGAAAATTAAAAGTGAGTCTGATCGTCCTGCAGCACCGCCAACGGTGTACCGTACTTTGGATTTTTTACTGGAAAAAGGACTAATTCACCGTTTGACTTCAATCAATGCCTATATTCCTTGCTGTCATCCACGTGAAGGACACCAAGCGGCTTTTTTGATCTGTACTGAATGTAAAGTCGTTAAAGAAGCTTCAGCGCAAGGTTTATTAGAGCAATTAGATCAGTTGGCAGCCTCTGACCGCTTTAGCCCGCATCACAGCATTATTGAGATTTCTGGAAAATGTCAGCAGTGCAACAGCAAATAACCACTGCACCGCTCATCGCCTTGCACAATATTCAGGTGCGAATAGATGAGCGCGATATTTTAAAAAATGTCGATTTTGAATTGCATGCACGTGAAATTGTCACGCTGATTGGCCCCAATGGCGCAGGAAAGTCGACTTTAATTAAAGTATTGCTTGGCATTGTCAAACCGAATGCAGGCAAGCTTGTAAATGCACGCAAGCTGACTTTTTCGTATGTGCCGCAAAAGTTTAATCCTTCACACAGCTTGCCTTTAAGAGTGAAAGATTTACTGGCTTTAGAAAAATGCCCAGACGCAATTAAAGCAGAAATTATCCGCGATACTGGCATTGCCAAACTGCAAGATTCGAAAGTACAACAACTGTCTGGTGGTGAGCGGCAACGGGTGCTATTGGCACGCGCCTTATTACGTCAACCTGATGTTTTAGTACTGGATGAGCCGATGCAAGGACTAGATATTCAGTCCGAAGCTGAACTGTATGACTATGTGCGCAACTTACCCAGCAAATATGGCTGTGCGGTATTGATGGTGTCGCATGATTTGCAATGGGTCATGCAAGGCACGCATCGTGTGGTCTGTTTAAACAAACATATTTGCTGCAGCGGCTTGCCCGAGAATGTACAGCAACATCCTGAATACCAAGCTATTTTTGGAACCAATCGGGTGTTTTATCAACATCACCATGAACACTGTGCACATGGCGATCATGCCGAGCCTTGTCAGCATGATTCACGTCCTCATATTCACCCTGAACCGGAAGCTTAACCCATGATGGATTGGCTACAATTGCTGTTACCTGCATGGATCATGGGCAGTTTATTGGTATTTTTGACCGCCCCACTTGGCTGTTTAATGCTGTGGCGACGCATGTCCTTTTTTGCCGATACGATGGCGCATGGCACGTTATTGGGTGTGGCAATTGCAGGCGCGTTAAGTTTGCCTCTGTGGATGGGCGTGACATTCTTGGCATTATTATTGGTGGGTGTTTTGTGGATTTTACATGATCCACGGTTGCCGAATGATGCATTATTGGCGCTCTGCTCTGCGACCTTGCTCTGTTCAGGTTTGCTCTTTATTCAACATATTCCGAGTTTGCGTCCTGAGTTGCTGAGCTATTTATTTGGCGATTTACTCACCATTTCATGGGCAGATTTACCCGTATTTGCTTTGGTCATTATTGCAGCCTTAGCGGTACTCTATAAGTTTTGGCAGGCTCAAATTCAAATTGCAATTGACCCTGACATTGCAGTCAGTGAAGGTGTGAATGCACAATGGCAACGTCTGATTTTTATGTTGTTATTGGCATTATTTACAGTATTGGCTTTACGTGCAGTCGGCTCTTTATTGATGGGTGCATTGTTGGTGATTCCTGCCTTAACCGCACGTTTATTGGCTCACTCGCCTAAACAAATGGTGATTTGGGCGTTTATTGTGGCGCAAATTGCAGTCAGCGTAGGTTTATGGTCAAGTGCAGGCTTAAACATTTCAACAGGTTTAAGCATTGTGATGACTATGGCGATCATTTTTGCAGTAATTTTTAGCGTGCAAAAAGTCAGAAAGATAGCTTAGTTTTTCGTTAATGAATATCTATATTTTTGTATTGCAGCAATGAGCATTACGACCAAAAATGGCAGTATATACGCTATCCACAGTGCTATATCACTATGAATCACTTGCTGTAAAAGACTCAATTGCTGCTGACTTTCTGAAACAGCATTCCAATCTATCTTTTGTAGATAAAACATTGCATGAATGGCAATCAACAACACAGCCGTAATATTAATCAACACCACACTTTGCCACACCGTATGTTTAAAATAAGTTTGCAAGGCGGCAAATACAAAAGAAAAAATCAAATTGATACTCAAATGTGCCATCAAAGCAATTGGCCAAAACACGCTATCAACTGAAAACTGAATTGCTAATCCAATTGCAATTAAAGTTGAAAAACTTAAAAGCAACATGCTGATCCACCAATGTTGCCAATAAAGTGCTCGCGGAATACATTTTATTTTCAACGTATGTCTCAATCTATTTTTATAATTACAGCGTACACTTTTGTGTAATTGAAGACATTACTGATGCACCAAACTCAACAAAAACGCAGCACCTGCAAACAATGCAGCAAAAGTACGATTCATAAATTTTTGCTGCTTCGGTGATCTTAACAAACGCAAAACTTTTGCAGCCAAGCCCGTATAGCCCGCCATCACAATCAAATCAATACTAATCATGGTCAATGCCATAATTGCATATTGCGTCCATTGCGGTTTAGATAAATCTAAAAATTGCGGTAAAACTGCCAATAAAAACACAATTGCTTTGGGATTGCTCATATTAACCAGAAAGCCGTACATCACCAATTTTCCAGCAGATTTGCGCGTCAACTCATGCTGAATTTCAATCGACTGTGCAGGCGCTGCCCATTGCAAATACGCCAGATACAACAAATACGCCACACCAAACCATTTCACAATCAGAAATGCCCAAGGCGTTGTCGCAAATAATACCCCTGCCCCTGCGGCTACAATCGCAATTTGCAATAATAAAGCCAGTTGTAGACCAATCGCATTCCAATAACCATGTCGAAAACCATAACTCAAACCGCTCGACATCGAAGCAATCGCACCCGCGCCAGGTGAAACACTAATCACCCAACAGGCCAACATAAACGCAATCCAAACTTGATAAGACATATATCGCTGCTTTTCACAAGACAGTGCATTATATGATATTTCACTTAATCTCATGGCTAAAAACGTTGAATAAAATCGGGTTCGGGCTATTAAGCCTGCATGCAATCAGGCACAATAAAGTCAACTTTATAGAAAACAACAAATTTTCAGGAGCTATACATGACTGCCCAATCTGTAATTTTGCCACTACCTTCAGATCATGCTCGCTTTCTTGTACTTCGTTTAAAATACTTAAGCATTGCTGAATTAAAAGAAAAATTGGCTGACTTGTTTAGCACACGGGATCGTTTGATTACCCAACATCCACATGCCCAAATTAAAACTGGCGTTGCTTTTGGTCCTGAACTTTGGGCACAGCTCTATCAGCAATCTCCAGAAGGTTTTAAACAATTACAACCGATTCAAGGTGCGTACCCAATGCCTGCCGTGCCTGCAGATGTGATCATTCACCTCGCCAGTACACGTGCGGATATTTGCTTTGCACTTAGTCAGGCATTTTTTGAGGGGATTCAAGACAAAATTGAAGTCTTGGATGAACGGGTTTGTTTCCGTTATTTTGATGGACGCGACATGACTGGCTTTATTGATGGTACCGAAAACCCACAATTTCCAGATGATCGTGCTGAAGTTGCACTTTTAGGCGAAGATGCAGGCGTGTTTGCCGATGGTTCATTTATTTTTGCACAGCGCTATTGTCACGATTTAGAAAAATGGAAAAAGCTCAAAGTCGATGCCCAAGAACACGTGATTGGACGCACCAAACTTGAATCGATTGAATTAGACGAAGATGTACAACCTGAAAATTCGCACGTTTCACGTACAGTCGTTGAAGATGATGCAGGCGATGAAATGGAAATTTTGCGCCACTCTTTACCTTATGGTGATGGCAAAGGCGATCAGGGTTTATTCTTTATTGCCTATACCAAAGATTTGAGCATTATTGATGCCATGTTAGAACGTATGTTTGGTACTTCAGGTGATGGCATCCACGATCGTTTATTGCATTTCGTCACCGCCTTGGATGGTGCATATTACTTTGCCCCGAGTGAGGAGTTGCTAGAAGAAGTTTTGGAAGGTTAAGATAAAGAGGCCGACGAGAGTCGGCTTCTTGATTTTATTAAATGCAATTAATACCCTTTGCATCTAAATTTATTTTATTAAAAACTGTTGTCTTTTTAGTTTTTAAATTTAAATATTCTGCTTCATACAAGATATAGCCTTGTGACATAAACCTGTATTGTCCATTCACTTTATTGTCAATAATCTCTTG
Organism: Acinetobacter sp. YH01003; assembly: GCF_013420525.1. NCBI lineage: Bacteria > Pseudomonadati > Pseudomonadota > Gammaproteobacteria > Moraxellales > Moraxellaceae > Acinetobacter > Acinetobacter sp. YH01003. The sequence continues at coordinate 17,737 of NZ_VOXY01000025.1, forward strand.
TACTGTCCTATAAATTTCAGGCTTGGCGTTATCCCCCATATCCACTTCTTCAATCCTTAAAGTCGTAGATAGTTCAATTTTTTTCATGAATGGATAATACATAATTGAATTTATATTAGGATATTCACTAGGCACCAATAGAACAGATTTGCTACCACTAAGTTGACAAAAATAACTAATCATGCGAAAAAGTTTTTTTAGTTAACAGATGTTCACACATGCCTCGAATTGTTTCTGTACCACTTAGTTTAGAACAGCGAGAACGACTCATTTTTCTGGCCAAGC
>NZ_VOXY01000026.1:0-10718 GCF_013420525.1 Acinetobacter sp. YH01003
TTGGCCAGAAAAATGAGTCGTTCTCGCTGTTCTAAACTAAGTGGTACAGAAACAATTCGAGGCATGTGTGAACATCTGTTAACTAAAAAAACTTTTTCGCATGATTAGTTATTTTTGTCAACTTATTGAATACCAAATTAATTTTGTTCAAATTCTAACAGAGGATATGAACTAACTTGGTTACTGATTTTAACACATGTGAATTCAATATAAAGTGAAACGTTATAACATTACTTTCTTATATTTCTTTTTTTCATGTATCATTCAATAGTTCAACTTCAGGGATAAGGTTATGTTTGAAAATATTGATGCTTTAAAAACAAAATTAGATCTGCATCGTCCTCTTTCTCCTGCAATTGTAAAAAATCTACAAGAAGATCTTATTGTTCGTTGGACATACCACTCAAATGCAATCGAAGGCAATACACTTACATTGCTAGAAACAAAAGTTGTCTTGGAAGGCATAACTGTTGGCGGAAAAGCATTACGAGAACATTTCGAGGCAATCAACCATAGAAATGCTATCTACTATGTTGAAGACATTATTCGCAAAGAAGAGCCTTTTTCTGAATGGCAGATTCGAAATATCCACCAACTCATTCTAAAAAATATTGATGAAGAGAAAGCGGGACGCTATCGCCAGCAAAATGTATTGATCTCAGGTGCTACATCTACCCCACCTGATTACACATTATTAAATGACAAGATGGCTCAACTAGTCGATTGGTATAACCTTGAAGCACATAAACTTCACCCGATTGAACGTGCAGCCAAAGTACATGCGGATTTTGTGAGTATTCATCCGTTCATTGATGGCAATGGACGCACATCACGTCTTTTGATGAATCTTGAATTATTAAAGGCTGGCTATCCGCCTTGTGTGATTACAGTTGAAAATCGATTGGCTTACTATGAGGCTCTTGATCAATGGATGGCTTATGGAAAAACAGAAGCATTTATCCAGCTGGTATCCGATGCTGTTCTAGAAGGATTTAAACCATATCAAGTAGTTTTAGGAATTTAAAATTATATAATCGATTAATCATTCAAGTTGGTCCAACTGCTCACAAGCGATCAAATTAAGATGTACAAATTGTTCCCAAGAAATTTTTTGTTTAAAGTGTTGCTCATAATAGGTATCAACTCGACATACTTCCGGACGATTTTCATAGATTTTACATAAATGAGATGTTAGATCGTGGTAACGGCAAATGCCGTCACCACGATCTAAAAAATCAGTTTGATTTGATAAATTAACATGCCTGCAACAGGCTCCGCACTGAGTGCATGGAAAAGCAATCAATTTTTAGCTAACCCTAATAACCAGCTTCGAGTACTTTCCGAATTTCCCATTTCAAATGGTAATTTAATTTCTTGCTTTTCTATTTCTTTCTTTAGAACTATATTGCGCTCTAATTCAGAATTAGCACTGTTTAGTTGTTCTGTAAATACAGAAATCTCATCAATATTTAAGCCAAATTCTAATTGCGTTAATTGTAGAATATATTGGTCTAACTCTTTATTGATCTCTCTAAAGTTATCTAGTATTTTTTCATATTTTGTTTTTACCTGATCTAAATATGACCAGAATTTTTGCATTATTTCACTTTGCTCAATGAAATAATTTAAAGCCAAAATTACAATACCACTTGTCAAAGCGCTAGCGAAGTCAACAACTAAATTTCCTAAAGGCATTGAGTTAAGAGCAGCTAAACCTTCATGCATAAGCATACCTACGATTATGCCAATACTTGCTGAAAGAATTTTAAAAGTGGCTTTAGTTAACTCACCAGTCGATAAGTTCTCTGGATTAAAGAATGCCATCTTCATGACTTTGATCAAATTTAACCAGGTCTCTCTTATAATTTTCCCCCAAAACTTTGTTGTTGTAAGAAAAATATTTAATACCGTTGTAGAAAGACTTGCAAAAACACCTGAAATTGTTGCATCCCGAAAACTAGAAACTACATCCTTAAACCGCTGCTTTACACGTTCAATAATATTTAAAACTGTATCTTTTAAATCATCTAAAAAGTTTTTAATTCTAAATTCAACTGTTTTATACTTCACGCATATAGAAGGAATTACTGCTTTTATTTCAAACCAAATTTCAGCAAGTATAAGTCCTAATGTCTCCCTCAAACCCATTTTTAAACCAGCAATCCCTGCTGATGTTAAGCTTGCCTTAAAAAACTTAGTACTTTGATAATAACTATTTATCTGCTTCTCAGTTTCAGCTCTTGCCTTTTCATCAACTTTTTTCATGGATTCACTATCAACTTGTTTAAGCTCATCCAATGATTGCTGTTTTTTTCTAATTTTATCTTGAACTTGCTGAAACTCATGCCGTTCTTGAGGTGTAGATTGTGGCATTCCATGAAGCTTCTGATTTAACTTACTTAATTCAATTTCACGATTATTAATTGTTTCGGGTAAATTATTTAAAAATTTATCAACAGAATGCTGTTTTTTAGTTCTATTTATACTGCTAGCCGTTGACGATAAATTTGAATCTTGATTAGCTAATTCTACTCCATCCAGTCCAGCTAGCATTCTTCCAGCATCATTATGAATCTCATGCGCTGATATAATATGATCCAAATCACGGTTTTGGCCTTTTGATAGATTTTTATCTTTACGATATTTATCTTTTAAAGTCCCATTTTCTTGCGCTTGTTTATCATTCCGCCCTTTCTGAATATAATTATGATGTTGATGATAAGCAGCCGAATCATATTTTTCACGATTTTCATACTTTATCTTTTCCGCTTCTGTTGCCCATATGTCTTGTCTGACATTTTGAATCGTATCAACATCTCCACCTTTTTTATCTTCAAATAATAAAAAATCAAGACCAAAGGTAGTCACTAAACTTTTAGTGACAACTTGGTTAATTTCATCTGACCAATCAAATGTTTTTGATGACATATCTGTTCCTAATATAAGAACTCCTCCTGTGTTGACAGGAGGAGTTCTTCATACTTTAAAATTATGTTATGAACGCTTAAAACCTTCATGGGTTTCTTTTAAAACTTTCTCAAGACCTTGATGATCAAGTACTTGCATACCATGTTCGTCTACAAGAATTTCTGCATTACCATCTTTGTCTAAAATAGGATTACCTTTATTATCTTGTTTTACCTTGAATAGTGGCGTAGAAATCATTTTTGCCATAATTGCAGCTAAACTTGTACCATTTTCAATGCATGTAATCGTCTCTTCCGAAATGCTATGTATTTTTTCCTGATTACCCTCTTTTAGTATTTGATTAATCTCTTTTAGCTTTTCAAAATACAAATTGAAGACGCTATATATTTTAGTTAATTCATTATAAATTCGGTCTGCATAAGATTGGACTCGCAATAACTGCTCTTGTGCAATCTCCATTTTTGTAACAGCTTGGTCAACTTCGTAACGGATATCTCTTGCTTTATCTAGCGCTTTAGAACCATGAATCGCATAAGCAATACCAGCTACAGCTAATACAGGAGCAACAACTGCGCCTCCTAGCACCATAGCACCACCAGCCATTCCCCAACCGCCAGCAGCTAATGAACCACCACCAATAGCCGCCATAGTAGCATTATATGCAGCGACACCAGATAAAGATGCTATAGAGGTCCCTGTAGAGGCGGCTCCAAGAGTCATAACACCACCGTAAACAGCAAAACCTGCAGCTGCTCCCGAAACACCACCACCAACAACAGTTTTCAAATAGTCAGTTGCTGTAATAGCTACTTCCTTTATTTGATTTAACTTATGCTGAGGAATTTCGATTTTCGTATTACTGAATTTTTGAAAGTTATTATCTTTTAAAATTTCAGAAACTAGATGATCAAACTTATCAAAATCTGCCCCTATTTTAAGCTCTAGTTCACCAAGGCTCTCTAAAGATTTGCTAGTTTTAGTATTTGTCTCATCAAGAGCTTCTTTATACTTTTTAAACCGATTTTTTGAGCTTTCAATGATATCATCAGCAAGGTTTTTATCTTGATGACCATCATAGGCTTTTTTTGCACCCAAAGCTGTGGCAGCTGCAGCAGCACCAATTAAAATTAATGGTAAAGGCATAATCTCTCTCTACTACTAAGTAGTTATTTTTAACAATGACTAAGATGTTAATTTATTTTAGAGCACGACTAGGTAATTAAATTGGAATCTATTTAATTTTTCAATTCACATAAATGAGTTAGAAATAGTAAATAATCACCCACTCTAAAAAGATGAAATAATATCTCAAAAAAAATTAAATACTTTTAATATCTTCCATAGTTTCATAACCTCTATATCTTAACTCTTTTCGAGCTGCTGTCGCTTTAATAGGTGAACGCTGAGCTTCTGTAAGGCAAATTTTAGCTAGTTGACGATCATTTAGATCAGGCATTTCTTCCGCATATTGAGCAGATCTTTCTTTTGCTCCTTCATACTGATTTTTAGCTTCTTTAGCTGCATATTCTCCTGCTGCTTTTGCTACTTGTCCGACTTTATTCCAAAAACTCATTTTATACTCTCGCTTTTTTACACACTAAATTTGATAAAAATTACATTAATTTTTCTTGTCAAGAAAATGAATTCCCCACATTACAGCTATTGCAAGCCACCCTAAAGGACCGTCTAGGATCAGCTGCTCCAACCCCGATTAATAACGGTACAAGTGGTAATACCATTTATATATTCCTCTTATTAAAGTTCTTTACACATTTTTTAAATCTATATGTTTTAAAATCAATTAGAGCTTATGTATTCCTTCAATCCCTTTTCCATCTCATTTTGTAATCTTCCTGGATTTACAATTTTAAGATGTGGAATCCAAAATCGTATTAACGGCAATAACTGCATGTCATGATTAATTTTAGAAGAAACCAGCAATCCACCATCATTTAACTCTTTTACTATTTGCTGCTCAGGCAATATAGATCGCTGCTTAAAGTAAAATGCGACCTGACTATCAATAGATAAAATGATTTCCTGCTTATCCTGTCCAAACCAGATACTGTCATCATTTTCCACAAGTTTTACAATATTTGGGTCAGGGACAAATTGAGAATCTTCATGTGGAGATTGCATGAGCTGAATATGTGAAATGCGATAAGTACGCAATTGATTTTTTCTGACTGCTGCTAAATACCAACTACCATGATGATGAATCAATCGATAAGGTTGAACTAGTCTAGGTTCTCCTTTGTATACAAAACTGATTTGTCGCTGCTCTTGAATTGCTTTTCCTAGAACTTTGAATAATTCTTTAAACTGACTCACATCTTCAAAAGAGTAACCCTTAGCACTATAAATTTGATGTGCTCGACTATCTAAAAGTTCACGCAAAAAGGATATATCCAATGACGGATACAAATGATTAATCCCTGAAAGCTGAGCAAAATTACGGATATCTTTTGGGGCAATTTTTCCTAAGTAGTTTAAATCTAAATAATATTTTTTACTTTCAATATCCTGCAGCAAAGGCAAATAAGTATTAAGACGGTCAAAATCTCTCGAAATAGTACGTGTACTTACCCCAAACTCTGATGCAAGTTCTTTTATACTTAACTGATACCCCATATTTAACTTTGTTAAAATATTGGCTAATCTGTCGGCTAAACGCTCATGAATAGAATCATCACGTTTCATAAATTTTCTCTAATTATTTAAAAACATATACCAAACGTTTAAAGTTCCGATATGCTAGAAATATAACACATTAAACACACAAAAAATTACACTAAATCACAAAAAGTATTAATGTAATTTCAATTTAAAGAATATTTAGCCTTTCTAAATAACGTTCGAGGTGTAACATTGCTAAATAGAACTTTTTTAATTCAGCCCACTTTATTTTCCCAAGTATTAATGCTCTAAAAATACGCGTTAAAGCTTTCTTCTTATGATTATTCGTAAATGAACCAGGGCTTATCGTCATGCTAATGTCCTTTCAATTTTCCTTTTAAATTTAAACTTTTGATCAAAATGACTATTCAATGGAATAAAGTGAAGATAAGGCATAAAAATGACAGGACATGTCACAAGTCGTAAAAATTATTTTATTTCTTAAATTTCCAATTTTTCTTGGGTAAACTACTACAATAGAGATGGTGGCAGTTGAACTAAAAATTTAAACCTTTGATTTAAAAAATTTAAATCTATATAGTGATTTTTATAAAACCAAATTTTTACCCAAGTTTCTACACAGCCAAACAGTGTAGAAACTTGGGTACTAGGAATATTTTTTATATTTTTTCTAATATCTTTTTAAACATCTGCCCAAGATACGCTGTACCATTACCCACCATAAATAAGACATTCTTTTCAGCAAACTCTTCTTCAGAAAGAGAGTTATTCAGAATATCTTTCATTGGGGTAATAGACAAAATAAAGCTATTCAAAATCAAGACAGAATGATCGAGTTTTGCTTCAATACTTTTTATCTCTTTATAGAACTCAATTTTGGCATCATCGTGATTCATGTTTCGGATGCCTTTAGGATCAACTAAAGTTAAATACTGTTGCCCTGTTTCCTTATTAACTAGCCATAATAAAAAGTCAGGATAAAAATTTCCGGCTAAAGCAAAACCTAAACCACGATATTTATTATCAGCATTTCTCAATAAATAAAGCTCATAACCTTTCAGTAAAGCATCAGCATCTGGAGTATTGATATAACTTTGCAAATCCAGAACAAACTTCACTTCACTACTTTGGGTATGACTAGTGTAGTCAAATAGCATTGGTGACCATGTAAATGGTAAGCTTTCATCTTTCTTGTCCAATAATGGATAAAAAAGATGACGATCAAAAGTAATCGCTCTAAAACTACCATCTTCTTTCCACGGTGCTAATTTTTCCACCTCACCCTTAGCAACCAAGTCCTTCAAGACCTCTAGACGGTCAAATACTTCTTGTGCTTCGTTATTTTTACCGTCTTTGGCAGTAAGGGTATATTGGTCACAAATCTGTACAGGCAAATCTTTATCGTCCAAGCTAAATTCTGTCACTTCATAAAACTGCCCCTCATAGGCATTCTTAATCGCATGATAGAACTTATCCATATAGGATTGTAAAAGCTCCGTTAGAATCGCTTGCTGTTTTTTAATTCCGCTTACATCACTAGATAATTCTGATCCATCGACCAAAAGCTTATACCAGTCATCCGTAGACGATTTGATATCTCTAAAACAAAACTCTTGTAAATCATCAACATTCAGTTGTAGGTTGCTATATCCACGCTGGAACTTATATTGCTGAAGTTGCAAGTAAATTTCATCAAAATCAAACATACACATGATTTTTGGTGAAATCTCATGCTCTTGGCGTTTGTCTTTAACATCTGTTTGACGCTTTGACTTATCGGTATGAAAGGCTTGCAAGCGAGGATACAAATCCAAAACGACAAAAGGTTTTTTAATTTTACCTTCGTACTGTTTTGGAATTTTAAACATCGATAGTTTTGATTGAGCCTTAAAACCATTGGCTTGATTATCTTTATAGCCATCTTTTAAAGTCAGTGTTTTTAAGCGCTGTGCTTTAATTTTATTGGTTGGAAAATCCAATGTGACTAAATCCTGATTCAGGATAATGCCTTCATCATTTAGATAATCGCGGAATTTTTCCATGTAGTCAGCACGTAAACCAAAAATATTAATAGTTTGCATCAAATCTAAATGCAGACCTTTATATTCAGCCTTACTATAAATTTCTCTTGGTGTTCGTTTTAAAGAGAAGTTCTCACCTTTTAAACGTACGCCACGACCAAAGAGCTGAATAATCTGTGCGCCTTCACCAGTCCCCATGTTCAATAAGCCCATGGTCGAGACACGCCAGCTACTCCACCCCTCAGTAAATTTACGTGAACCAATCAGAAGATGTGTTTCACTATCATCATTATTTAATGTAGGAAATAATGATTCCGCAAAATCATCAGTCCGTGCATTTAGATAATGTGTTTGACTAGATTCTTCACAATTGTCGTATAAGCCTTTTTCATCACCTACGTTAATCACTGCAAAAGGAGTATTTTCTCCGACCTGTAAGCGCAACTCACCTTTATTCGCCGTGATGCGTACTACATTCAAACGTTGATTTGATGTGGTATTAAAAAAGCTTCTTAAAATATCTTGGTAAAGATCAGTTGCATTTTGCCCATGTAAAGGTGCAAATCGATTGGCAAAAATATTAATACCATTGGTATCGACCAAACGAGATGTATTAGTAATTAAGTCATGCAGCCAACCTATCACCTTACTCTTACGAGAGGCATCTAAGAAATCAGCCAAGAATTTTACAATGGCTAAAATATCGGAATCATCATCATTGACTTTATTGCCGACAAATACCCACAGTGGTTTTTCAATATTAAATTTTGCCAGCTTTACCTGATTCTTTTTAAACAAATACTGTTGTTGATAGAACGAGAGTAAGCAAGCTGTAAGATAAAGATTACGCTCATCATCTTCATGATATTCTTTCATGTTCAGAATATTGACTTCTTTACCATAGCCATCTGCATAGAAATATTTGTATGAATAATCAAACAAAATACTTTTAGCATAGACTTCTCGTAGTGCTTCCCGACGATATTTTTGCTGTTCTAATTCATCCAACTGAATATTTTTTTTCTGTTCTTCGGTTAGCTTATTAATTGCCATGCCATACAGCATTTTGGCTTTCTGTTTTTTTGCATCTTCAAACCGTTTATAGACGTTGTCTGCCTTACTTACAGCTTGACCAAAGGTAGCCGAATATTCAAAACTAAAACCATCTTTAGTGAGAATATCACGACGCTCCATCCAAGCACCTGCACTACTACTCGTACCACGGTGCCCTTCGTCAATCAGAACAAGATTCTTACCTTCCAAGCTCATTGTCGCAACGGTTTTATCACCATCGGTATCACTCAGCTTATTCATATCGATGATTTGAATTTCATCTCGATACAAGCTATTACGACTCTTCTGTTTATCGAACAAAGTTGCTTGAAAACCTGAGTCAGTAAGTTCTTGCAAATGCTGTTCACTCAAACCTTCATTCGGTGTAAGTAAAATGATTTGGTCTGGATAAGTGCTGTTGCCATTTTGATGTTGGAAATAGTCTAAATACTGCAAAATATTGACATGCATGAGCAGTGTTTTACCGCTACCTGTTGCATTCCAATAACCAATTTTATTTAGGTCTTCAGGCAAATACTGCTGAAATTGATCTGCATCAATTTTCTGGTCATCATTATATTGTTCTAGTTCAACATTCAGCTCATTGAGCATGTCCGCTTGATGATTAAAATATTGATCTAAATAAAGTTCTGTAAACAGCAATGAAAGGTATTGGAAATATTTTAGATTTAAAACATGCCCTTCTATTTCATTACGTTTTTCAGTGATCTTTTGCCAGTGCTTCACAATGTTTAAGTCATAGCGACGTAGCACATCGATATCAACAACTTGTTTGTTAAACAAAGTATTGCTGATTACACTAAAGAATTTTGTTTGTCCTGCATTATCACCCTCATGCTCGATTCCCTCAAATTGCGGATGATCAAGCTGTTGTTTCATGCCTTCCAAACGATTGGGATTAAACTTCGACCACAACCATTTATTTAAAATCAATTGCTCGTGAAAATTGACTTTAACCGCTTTCGTTTTTGCTTTAGGAGCCTTTGCCACAGTGCATTACTCCTCAAACATATTCTTTAAGAAGGTTTGTTCAATTGAACGGACTTTGAGTTGTTTTTCTTCACCCTCTTTGGTGGTGTATTTGCTTGCTACGTTGTGATCACCATTGATATAAATCAATTGGTACTCGCCATCGTTTGGATTAATTTTAAGTTTTGAAAGTAATTGATCGAGTTCTGCATAGCCAATTTTGTCGCAATCACGCCACAGAACAGTGGTGTATTCACCTGTACGCAATTTACCTGTGATTTGGGCATAGCCTTTATCTAACTGATAATCTACTTCTTGAACATTCAGCCCAATCAGATAGTTAAAGGTTTCAACCAAGTCAATATTTTTACGTTCAAACGCACCTGCGCTATCGGTTGTAATATTCATTTGATAGCTAAATGGCTTTAAGAAATCTTTAACGTTCAGCAATGAATCTTTGCTTTCTAGCTCAAGCATATAGTGCATGAGATAATCGCTATAAGCGTTTTGATCTTCAGGCTTGGTTGAAGCTTGTTGCTCTGCTAAAAGCGTCTGTTGAGCGCCTTTACGCACCAACTCTAAGTTATTGAGCGTATCTTCATAACTTTCAAGTTTCACAACTTTTAAACAGTGACTAATACCAGATTCAGGATTTATTGGTTTACCCTCTTTCCAGTCTGCTGAATACACCACTTTTTGAATACGGGGCTTAATAACTGAATTAAAGTATTCACTTTGTTCAACTAATAAATATTTTCTCTGCCCTTTATCTGCTTTATTAAGCTCTATTACACTTTGTGCTGTAGTCCCAGAACCAGCAAAAAAATCAAGAACTATTCCATCTTTAGAATAAAAGTCAATAATATAATTTAATAATTTATTTGGCTTTGGATAAGAAAAATTAATACCAATATTCATCAAATAAGAAGAAGCAGACTGCGTACTACCTAATGATTGTAAAATTGCTCTGTACACGACAAATTTCACAGAACCCTTATCCTATCAGGATTCTGCTTTCTTAAAATTGCCAAAATTTCCTTAAACTCTTCTTTTTTCCCAAAACCAATTAAACGCTGAATCGCCATTTGA
>NZ_VOXY01000027.1:0-9722 GCF_013420525.1 Acinetobacter sp. YH01003
TTAAGTTCTTTATCCGACATAGACACCAACATATCAAACCGTCCGCTAAGAAAATTGCAACAGCGCATATTCTAAAAGCGGACATTTTTACTTTGGAGAAACCGGACATTTCTATTTTGGAGTTACATATTCATCTCGTATAACAGCCATTATGTTAAATGGATTTAATTTTGCTTAGCCTTATATTCATTAAATGCTTGAAGCATTTCTTTTTTCTGTTCTTTGGAGGCATCTGTATATGAGTAAAATCTTTCATAATCTTTTCTAAATTGGCTACTTTCAATCCTTTTAGCTAAGCCATCAATAAAACCTTTTCCTTGAGTCTGATACTGCTGAATCGTTTGTTCATCTAAGCAGATAGTTTTCTCCCAAGAAATTGCACTCATATTTATAAGAACATTGAGATATATATTTTCGCTATCCTCATATAGTTCCCAAAAATAAGGTTCTATTTCTATAAGCTGCATTCTACTAGTATTCCTAAACTTTTAATTATTTCTAAAATTAACATAATACACGTTATACGAAGCCAAAAATGGGGGCATGCAGCTCCCATTTTTAGTCTTTTATCCGCTTTTTTGCTTCATCATAAACAATGCTATCAGCTCGTTTTCCAACGGTAATTAGCAAAATAACTACCTGATCATCTTTGACCTGGTAAACAAGTCGGACACCAGCTTTTAATAATTTTATTTTATAGCAGCCTGCAAGATCACCTTTAAGCATATTCTTTGGAATATGTGGTTGCTCTATTACCTTAGCTAATTTTTTCTTGAATTGATCTCGTATAGCACTAGGAAGCTTTTCCCATTCTGCAGTGAAGTCCTTATGACGTAAAAGCTTATAAGTCATCTAATGTGACTTCCTCGAACATCTCTTTAGGATCATTAACACGTTTGCGAACAAGAGCTAATAAATCAGCATCTTCCTCTGAGAGTAAAGCTTTTTGTACTGGAAGCTTTCCAGTCGTAGCAATATATTCAAGAATATTAGTAAAGAACTCAGTAGGTGCAATTCCTTGTTCTTTTAGGATGGAATAAGACTTTTCTTTAAGGGCTTCATCGACCCTGAAATTAACAGTAGCCATCATTTTCCCATTTATTGAATGCATGAGAATATTGTAATGCAATATGCATTACAAAGATAGTTCGTATAACAACCACTATGTTAAATGGATAGTTGTTTAGTGGGAAAATCAAGTTTTTGAAATTTCAAATTGAAGTTTTTTCGTTCAATTAGTAATTGTAATTTATATTCTATTGAATAACTATTTCATAACTTTTCCTATCATATTTGGCTGCATACGTAGCTACTTCTTGATTAATCTTTTTATGATTTTTATCTAAATATGAAAAGATTATTGAATCCTCATTGTGCCGCTCGTAATTGATGGCGTATTTATATTCTGAATAAGGATAAAGAGTACCTAAGCTATAAGTTTTTTGAGCACTAATATAAGTTACTTTAAGGTCTGTAATTGGATAATCAGTCTGATTTTTAATAAAAATATATCCATCCTTTTCAAATGGCTGGCATCCTATAAGTAGAACTAATGTAAGACAGTAAAATAGGCTATTCTTCATTTTGGTAGTTCTTCAATTGGTCTTATGAGTCGATTAATAACTATAACTTTTGAGGTATCACAGCTATGATCTACTTCAGTTATCCAAGAATAATTATTTTTTTCTAGAGGATAGGATTCTCCGCCTCCATATGCTGCTTTATCACCTAAAAAATAAGTATCCGAATCTACTTTTAGGCTCTTAGTTTCCGTATCCCAATCTAGAGTTTTTGTAGCAAAAATTGGCAGAACTTTAGAGCCATCAGCATGTTCTAGGTATAGGCATTTACCTTCCCTAATAAGCTTAGCCTCACTATAACTTGCATTATCTGCTCCCCCCGTATATTGAATACGTGGAACAACTATATTTGATTCAATTTTTTCTGTAACTGGACTGCAGGCTGCAAGTAAACTTAATAAAATAAATTCTAATCTTTTCATATTAAAGGAATTTTTTGAGAGAGTAATAGAGAAATTAAAGCAAATTATTCCAAAAGGCTCTGATTAAAAATTGTTAAAATTAGTAGATATATGAGAGGAAATTATGAAAAAATTTTTATACTTCAATTGCTTATCTTTTATTTTTACTTATTTATCTTTGTTTTATCAGAAATATACATTAGTGGATCGTATAGTTGTAGACAAGCTTGGAAAAGTTAAAGTCATTGGAGGAGGATTTCCCTTACAGTTTTTAGTAGATGGTGAAGTATCTCCAGGTGGGAGTATAGCGCTAGATCCTTTAAATATTATTATAGGAATAGATCAATTTATCTTCTTATATTTTATTTTTGATTATTTGTTCTGGATAAGTGTTTTATTTGCTTTTTACATAATTTTGAAAAGGTACAAACTAAAACAGATTTTCTAAAATTAACATAATACACGTTATACGAATTCCCAAGGCATGGCTTTTAGTTATGCTTTTTTTATCAAAAGAGTATACCTGAATGATAGCGAGCCAAATCGCATACAATATCTATCATTAGACTTAATGCAATAATTAAATGATAGTATTATCATTAATCTAATAGAATTAAGATTAAATGATAGAAATGAATACACGTATTTATCTACGAGCTTCAACTAAAGATCAAGATGCAGAAAGGGCTTTGCAGATTCTTCAGGATCTAAACCAAAACTTGAATTTGGGTGAAACCATTGTGTACGTGGAAAACTATAGTGGTACGAAGTTAGACCGACCTGAATTGAATAAGCTACTGTCAGAAGCAAATCAAGGTGACACATTGTTAGTTGAAAGTATTGACCGCTTATCACGCCTAACCCAACGAGATTTTCAAGAGCTGAAGCGCAGGATCCAGGAGAAGGGACTTCGTTTAGTCGTAGCAGATCTTCCTACTACCTACCAAATGATTCAAACCAGTGACAGCATTACTCATTCAATCTTGGAACTCATCAACAATATGTTGATTGATCTTCTGGCAACAATGGCCCGCCTAGACAATGAGAAACGTATAGAACGTATTAAGCAGGGCCTGGCACGTTCGGGTTACAAACCAACAGGCAAGAAGGCAAATGAGGCTAAACATAAACGAATAAAAGAATTGCTAGTAGTTGGCAATATGACTAAGGAAGAAATTGCCAAAGCAGTGAATTGTGGAGTTGCAACTGTCTATCGAGTTGCTAAAGTTATCTAAAAGAGGCTTATCTCAACGCGCCCCCAATGGGGCACCGCTGCATTCAGGTTACTTCACATAAGAAATTTTATGTTAAATGATTGTTAGAAATGCCCCTTGATCGAGGCATTTTCTATAAAGAATACTAAAAACTAATTAAAGCCAACCAAGTTTCAAAACAAGGCAGTTCTCAGCAATCATATTTTTAAATTATATAACTCCCAACTGAGCTTTTGCTCCAACGATAAGGCTTTCATTTTGAGTTTCTAAGGCAAATAAACCATACATCAAAGGAGAGGCCGCTGCTCTTTCTAAAGTCTGTTCATATAGTTTATTCCAAACTTTACCCCCTAGTTTTTCATACTCGATGATTAGAGTTTTGAGGCTTTCTTCTCCAAACAAAGTTACATGCCCAGCAAAATCAATCGCTGGGTCATCTATATGGGCTGTTGACCAATCAATAACGCCTGAAACAGCTCCATCCTTTGAAGCTAGTACATGCCCAGCATATAAATCGCCATGTATAAATTGGGTGAAATCTGCCCATAGAACATCATTATCCAACCATTTTCTGTAGCGGGTTTCCAATTGCTCACTTATACCAATTTCAGATTTTACTAACTGCAAATTGTTTGCTATTTCAGGTCTTAAATCTGAAGGTTTCATAATTTTCAAATCATTTTCCCGAACTTCTTTTTCAGGAATACTATGGATTTCAAATAAGGTTTTTGCCAAAGATGTTATGTATTTCGGGCTATCTTTGTCCATATTCCAAATTATTTCATAGGTTTCAGCATCCAAATTTAAAACAGGATTATCTTTAAGTATGGGATAAGCCACTAATTCTGTAGATGAAATTCTCCAATCAGGAACCTCTACAGAAAGATGTTTTTTTACCAATTCTAAAATGCGTTTTTCTTTCTTGATTTGTTCCCTCATGCCATCACGACGAGGAATACGCAGCAACCATTGTTGCCCCTTTGTATCAAGAGCAAAAACGACCTTAAAATCAATGCCCATTTCATTGAAATTCATTTTGTCCGTAAGCAACAAGCCGTGTGCTTCAGCAAGTGATTGAATATCTTGAATTGTCATTTTTAATTTCCTTTAAAGAGTTCAATAATTAATGTTCGGATTAGATTGGCTATCATTAACAATCTCTCTCAAAAGTCTTGATGATTTTGTGGTCTTTGATCTCGTAGATAATGTCAGCAATATTATCGACCAATTGCTTGTCATGAGATACGAAGATAATAGTTCCTGCATAGGACTTCATCATTGTTTCTAATGCGGCAATACTTTTTAGGTCAAGATAGTTTCCTGGTTCATCCATAAGCAAAATATTATATTTTCCTAAAAGCATTTTGGATAAAAGCAGTTTGATGATTTCACCTCCCGATAAGTCGGATAAGTTTTTTTGAATATCATTCGCTCCGATCCCCATTGAAGCCAATACTGCACGAATTTCCGCAACTGTGTACTCGCACTCTTCCTGCATAAAGGAGAGCACAGATTTATGCGTGTTAAATTTATATCCTGTTTGTGTAAAGTAGCCAATTTCAGCTTTTGGAGATATGGTTAATCCATCAGCACGTTCTGATATCATTTTTAACAAGGACGTTTTCCCTGTTCCATTCGATCCAGTTATAGCGACTTTAGCGCCAAGCGGTATTATAAAGTTAGCGTCATCAAAGATAGTACGGCTACCAAATTTTAAGCTCAGACCATCTGCCGTAATCGGGAACTTATTGTGCAGTTCTAGGGCTGAACTTTGACGAAAACGAATAGAACGCAAATGCTCTGGTGCTTGAATATCTTCTAATGCAGCCAAACGCTTTTCCATACTCTTAGCTGCCTGATACAGTTTTCTTTGCTTGGTGCCAGTCATTTTTGCATGCCCAAGTCGTCCAGCACTTTCGGTAGAGTTTTTGGATTTTTCTCCTTTTTTCTTATTGTCTAATCGATTAGCTTGCTGGCGTTTTTCTTGCACAGCAGATTCTAATCGCTCCCGTTCCTTCATCATCAGCTCATATTCTACGGCTTGGTGTTGTCGCTCTTCTTCTTTTTGACGCAAGTAATCCGAGTAACCACCCCAATATTCCGTAATTTTACCGTCTTTTAACTCCCATATCTTGTCTACAACCATATCAAGAAAATATCGGTCATGACTGATAACAAGTAATGCTCCATCAAATGCTTTAAGTTGACCAATAAGTAGATCTATTCCATTGAGATCAAGGTGGCTGGTTGGTTCATCCGCTAGAATGCCATGTACTTGTTGGGAAAATGCGGCAGCAATTTTTGCACGAGTTTCCTCTCCGCCACTCATTGTGTCGTTTTGTACATTGGAAACACCAAGGCGAGATAACATTGCCCGGTCTTCGACCGTTTCTATTTCGATTCCGCCCAGTTGGCTGATATGTGCAAAATCACCAAAACGCTGTAATGTCGCTTCGGCTAAAACAATTTCGCCATTAAGTACTTTGAGTAAACTACTCTTTCCTGCTCCGTTATCACCCACAAGACCAATACGGTCATAAGAGTGAATTTCCAATTCATCAATATCCAAAACATCACGCCCAGCATAATCCAAGCGTATGTTTCTCGCTTTAATAATTAAACTCATTTTTATTTACTCCTGTTTAGCTCTTGAAATTTTTTATGCAGCAAACAGGATTTAGGTGAAAACAAAAGCTAGCATCACAGTGTCCTCCCAAAAAAAAAGCTATTCATCCACAGGGTGGACAAATAGCTAGTCAATTAAGTTATAACTGGAAACTATGCACTAAAAGCATACTTATAAATTAAGCATACTTTTACTTTATATATCCGCATATATTCTTAAAGACACAACAAAAGCCCACCATTATAAAATAGTGTCACTATGCAAATAGTTGTGTCTTAACGAATGCGGATAGAATGCATAAACTTACCTAAAAAATAAAATTCAGTTTTATGATAACTTTACTGTTAAAAGAAGTCTAGACAACCTTGTTTTATGCTTGGATATAAGGCTTATTTTAATATAAAATATTCTCAAAACTTTTTAACGAGTGAAAAAGTACTCAACCAAATAATAAAACAATTGAATTTAAAAGAAACCGATACCGTTTACGAAATTGGAACAGGTAAAGGGCATTTAACGACGAAACTGGCTAAAATAAGTAAACAGGTAACGTCTATTGAATTAGACAGTCATCTATTCAACTTATCGTCAGAAAAATTAAAACTGAATACTCGTGTCACTTTAATTCACCAAGATATTCTACAGTTTCAATTCCCTAACAAACAGAGGTATAAAATTGTTGGGAATATTCCTTACCATTTAAGCACACAAATTATTAAAAAAGTGGTTTTTGAAAGCCATGCGTCTGACATCTATCTGATTGTTGAAGAAGGATTCTACAAGCGTACCTTGGATATTCACCGAACACTAGGGTTGCTCTTGCACACTCAAGTCTCGATTCAGCAATTGCTTAAGCTGCCAGCGGAATGCTTTCATCCTAAACCAAGAGTAAACAGTGTCTTAATAAAACTTACCCGCCATACCACAGATGTTCCAGATAAATATTGGAAGCTATATACGTACTTTGTTTCAAAATGGGTCAATCGAGAATATCGTCAACTGTTTACTAAAAATCAGTTTCATCAAGCAATGAAACACGCCAAAGTAAACAATTTAAGTACCGTTACTTATGAGCAAGTATTGTCTATTTTTAATAGTTATCTATTATTTAACGGGAGGAAATAATTCTATGAGTCGCTTTTGTAAATTTGGAAAGTTACACGTTACTAAAGGGAATGTAGATAAATTATTAGGTATACTACTGACAGCTTCCAAGGAGCTAAAGAGGTCCCTAGACTAGCAAGAAGTACACAAGAAGCCTTAAAGATTATAGAAAAGCTTTTCCATGAAATGCTTAACATTATTTAATGTTAACATGTGGCTTTGTGGTAACTACCACGAGTGGTAACTTGTAACATGAAAAAAGTTACAAGTTACAAGTGGTTTATTTACGAACATAAAGGCTAGGAAAGCACTTGATAAGTATATCAAGTGCTTTTTTTCCGTTCGATTTTACTATCCAAGATACCGCTTGACGTACCTAATATTTTAGTGTGCTAAGGGCTTTGCTTTTTCTGGTTATAGTTCGTTCAAAAAAGACCGCAAGGGTAAATGCACGATCATAGATCGCCCTTGCAGCTTTTTAATCTCTCCACTTTTTTATAACCAAGCAAACGGTAATCCTCCCTAAAAATAATTGAGTTTAAAAGTAGAAAATCGAATAACCTTGATTTAAGGAGATTTTCTATGAAAACATCTAAGTATTCAGACAGCTTGATCATGAGTATCTTGAAGCAAGCTGAAGCAGGAACACCCATACCGAACTTGTGCCGCGAACATGGTATGAGCTCTGCTACATTCTACAAGTGGAAGTCCAAATATGGCGGCATGGATCTTTCAATGATGACGCGGCTTAAAGAACTTGAGGCTGAAAATGCCCGTTTAAAACGCATGTATGCTGATGAGCGGCTAAAGTCAGACATCTTGCAAGATGCACTTTTAAAAAAGTTTTAAGGCCTGTTCAGCGAAAGTCACTTGCTCAGCAAGCTACTGAGCAATTTAAGATTTCAATCAGCATGGCCTGCTTAATTTTTAAAGTCAGTCAAACGTGTTATCGCTATAAAGCTCGTTTAGATGAAGAGAATCAACAGATTGCCGAATGGTTGATTCAATTAACCAATGATCATAAAACATGGGGCTTCAAGCTTTGTTTCCTGTATTTGCGTAATGTTAAAAAATACAAATGGAACCACAAACGTGTCTATCGCATTTATAAGGAGCTTGAGCTTAATTTAAGAATCAAGCCTAATAAGCGGATTAAACGAGAACAGCCAGAAACCCTTGCAGTACCGACAGCTAAGAATGAATCATGGTCAATGGACTTTATGCATGATCAACTCAGTGATGGACGTAGTTATCGAGTTCACAACGTGATTGATGACTATAATCGCGAGTCATTGGATATATTGATTGACTTTTCATTGCCAGCAGAACGTGTACTGAGAGGACTTGATCAGCTCATTGAATGGCGAGGCAAACCTAAACGCATTAGAACCGACAACGGCCCAGAGTATATAAGTGAGCTGATGGAAAAGTGGTGTGATCAGCATGGTATTGAGCATGTATTTACTCAACCAGGCAATCCACAGCAAAATGCATATGTTGAGCGATTTAATCGTACAGTACGTTATGAGTGTCTAAATCAATATTTATTTCGAGATCTGAGCGAGGTGCAGGACTATACAACTGACTGGCAGTACTTTTATAATCATGAACGACCTCATATGTCAGTAAATGGTTGTCCACCTATTTTTAAACAATAACAAGGCTTTAGATTTTCTACCCATTAATTCAATTAAAAATGGGGGTATTACCTAAGTTTTCTAATAAAAGATCTAAATACGTATCTTTCATCAATTGAGATTCATTGTTATTCAATATATTGTAGGTTGAAAGTATCAAATGTGAAAGTTGAGGATCAGAACGTAGGGTTGATTCGATAGCAAGTTCGATAGGCTCATTAAATATTCCTTCATAGCTTTTTTTTAACCATGCTGGATCTAAATGCATCATTTTATAAGTGAAGCCGAGAGGATCTGGTGCATTACCATCATGAACTTCTTCAGGTTCAAGCATGAAAGTTTGACCTTGATAGCTATCAATAATTTTTTTTCTACAATTGAATTGTTGATGTCCTAACTCTGTTACCCCTATAAGATAACTTGAGTGTAGATGAGGATCGTATGCAAAGCCTTTGAAGTGGGCATGAATTAGTTCTATACCTGTAGACTTATCCTGTGTGACATTGACCCAATTGCTCATATTTACTTAATTAGTCCTAATGGATTTAGCTTATCAAAAATTATCTAATGAAGAAATTCTAAAATTAACATAATACACCTTATACAAAATGCCCTTGTAAGCCCTTAATCAAGGGCATTTTTAGTCTCTACTTAACATAAAATTTTGGTGGTGCTTCAAAAAGTATGCTGCCTTTAAATGAAGCCATTATTGATGTAAAAGAAAAGAAGGCTAAATCAAAAGCTTTAAAATGGTTTTCAAGCTTTTTTGAAAAATTACAGCTTCTTCTGAAGCTACGCCTAATTCTATGCCTTATTTTGCAATTATTGCCTTCAATACCTACAGTAAAAAATTTACCAATACTTTGCTTACCATTTTTAAAAGCAGTGATGAAACTGTCCCAATGATCACTTGCAATTCGGGTGTAGTGAATATCTAATTGTTTAAGCTTTGTCTTCAATTGTTAGACTGTAGCTAAATCTCGTTTACCCCAAACATAAGCAACAATTTCACCTGTTTCTCGATGATAGGCGTAAATAAGCCATTGTTTATTCTTTTTATTTCCAACAAAATTCCAGAACTCATCTACTTCGAGAGATTCATAATGACTTTGCTGAGGCTGAATTTCATAGGTTGATTCAGTTAAAGTACGTAAAACTTT
>NZ_VOXY01000028.1:0-8921 GCF_013420525.1 Acinetobacter sp. YH01003
TGATACCATTTTTCTTTATACTATCACTGAGGCAGGTTGGACATTTGATTGCTAGAGTTATTTGCATTTCTCTATTTTATCAAAATCCAATCGGCTTTTTCTTCAGCATACTTTTTGAAACACTACCGAGGAGATTATTTATGACATTTAATAACAATGAAAATACACGTGTGTGGTTTATTACAGGTGCAAGCAGTGGACTAGGATACGAATTCACAAAAAAAGCATTGGAGTCAGGAGAGAAGGTTGTTGGTGTTGCTAGAAATATTGAAAAACTGAATGAGTTAAAATGCCAGTTTGAAGGAATGTTACTTCCTTTAAGTCTTGATGTTACTGATAGAAGTGCTGTTTCGACTACAGTGGAAACTGCCATTAAACATTTTGGAAGACTCGATATTGTCATTAACAATGCAGGGAATATGGTAATGGGAATGATTGAAGAATTTAGTGAAGATGAAGTTAGAAGCCAAATGGAAACTAATTTCTTCGGTACAGTATGGGTAAGTCAAGCTGTTATGCCGTACTTGCGGGCACAAGAATCAGGTCATATTATCCAGATATCTAGTATTGGTGGACTGATTAGTGGTCCAATGTCGGGAATCTATAGCGCTAGTAAATTTGCTTTAGAAGGATTTAGCGAGGCTTTAGCACAAGAAGCTGCACATTTTGGTATAAAAGTATCTATCGTAGAACCTGGAGGTTACTGGACGAATCTATACTTAAAAATGAGTTTTACTACACAGAAAAAAGAGTATGATTCATTACGTGAAAAGTTGGCCCAACAATATTCAAACGAATCGGTGGATAGTGATCCTAAGTTAGCCGCCGAAGCTATAATGAAACTGGTTAATAGTGAGAATCCGCCTCTCCGATTAGTTCTGGGAAGCCTTGTATATGATTTAGCTGTTGAAAATGCAGAAAAACGTATATTTACATGGAAAGAGTGGGAATCAGTCAGTCGTTCTTCGGAACATGGGATTCCTGCACCAGAAGGATACGGAATAATTGAGGAATAGAAACCCTAAGAAATAAACTCTCTAAACTACAAAAACTAATTAATGATTTAATATGTTTATTAACTTAATCGCTAGAAAGGGAGGCGATTGTATGGAATTGATAAAAATGAGAGGAATAGAAAAATATTTTGGAGGCAAGCTTCTTTTTACTTTTGATAAATTAACTGTTTTTAAGAACGATATTATTGGTGTAGTCGGGTTAAACGGAAGTGGAAAAACGACGTTGTTGGAGATCATTAACAATGATATAGCTCCTGACAAGGGAAATGTTGAGGTTAAGGGAGATATCTCTTATTATAAACAATTCGGTCAATACCACGAATCAGTAGATTCTTGGCAATTGAAAGAATTTCGCTCCAGCTCAACAATATCTGAAGGTTGGTTCAGTGGTGGGGAAAAAACTCGTTTACGTTTAGCTGAGACTTTTTCTAAGAGTAGTTCAATACTTTTACTAGATGAACCAACAGCGAATTTAGATACTAAAGGGATTCAATTGCTAAAGCGAAATTTAGGAAAATATAACACAATGATGATTATTAGCCACGATACAAATTTATTAGATGAATTGTGTAATCGAATTATTGAGATTGACAACAATACCATTAACTGTTTTGACGGGAATTATACTGCATATAAACAGCAGAAGGAACATCAAATTCACACTGAGAAAAGAGAATATGAAAATTATCAAGCAAAGAAAAAGCAACTAGAGGAAGCTTATTTGCAGAAAAAAAGGCAAGCTGAAGCGATAACAGATAAGCCAAGGAATATGAGTAATTCTGAAATTAGAGCTAGAAGTTTCATATCTACTTACAAGTCTTTTGGAGGGCGACAAAAAGCAATAGCAAAGCAAGCAAAAGCCGTGCAATCACGAATAGAGCAGTTAGATGTAAAAGAACAAGTCGAAGAACAGGCAAATATTCGAATTAATTTTGAGCTAACAAATCCCCCGAAAAATAAAATATTAATTCGTGGTGAAGAAGTAACTTTTGGATATGATAATCATTTGATTTTTAATCATGCCTCTTTTGAAATCCGAAACAAACAAAAAGTTGCTGTATTGGGGGATAATGGAAGTGGTAAATCTACTCTTTTTTCTTTAATCAGAAATAAGTATGAAGGGATCTATGCTGTACCGAAATTAAAAATTGGTTATCTGTACCAAGAGTTTGAAAATTTGCAGCCAGATAAAACTTTACTGGAGTCTGTCTTGTCTGACAGTGTACAAGAAAATCAGGTGGTGTTTCAAAAAGTATGCTGACATTAAATGAAGCCATTATTGATGTAAAAAAAGGTTAAGTCGAAAGCTTTAAAATGGTTTTCAATCTTTTTTGGGCACTGTTGCAAATAGAGATTTGAGTCGATGATGTTCCCTTTAAAAAGTGCTTAGAGACCGAAAACCCTGTTGATTAGACACACTTCACCCTGAGGCTGACCATAATAAAATGACGATGCTTGTCCTTTACGTAGTGCACGCATGACTTCAATACCTTTAATTGTGGCATAAGCAGTCTTCATAGATTTGAATCCTAATGTGGCCCTGATGATTCGCTTTAACTTACCATGATCACATTCAATGACATTATTTTTATACTTAATCTGCCTGTGCTCAATATCTACTGGACATTTTCCTTCTCGCTTTAACCGTGATAAAGCATGGCCATAGGTCGCTGCTTTATCTGTATTGATGACCCGTGGAATTTGCCATTTTTTCACCGTATTGAAGATCTTTCCTAAAAAACAATAGGCTGATTTACTGTTCCGTCTAGCGGAAAGGTAAAAGTCAATCGTATGACCACGTTGATCAACTGCACGATACAGGTAAGTCCATCGCCCCTTCACTTTGATATAAGTCTCATCCATATGCCATGAATGTAAATCTGTAGGGTTACGCCAATACCAGCGTAACCGTTTTTCCATTTCTGGAGCATAACGCTGAACCCAACGATAAATTGTACTGTGATCCACATTTATGCCTCGTTCAGCGAGCATTTCTTGAAGTTCACGATAGCTGATGCCATATTTACAATACCAACGAACAGCCCAAAGAATGATTTCACCTTGAAAGTGCCGACCGTGGAAGGGATTCATCTGCTGTATCTCGAAATAAATAAGATATTTAGCTTATCATGTCAGCCTATTTGCAACAGTGCCTTTTTAGGTGGTTCCGCTAGGGTATACTGAAAATAAACTTGTCCTGTACCTGATTCCAGTAAAACACTCTCCGAAAATATCGAGACGATTCACGGTTGGTTACAGATAGTTTGGGTGTTATTTTTATCTCTATGCTTGATAGGCTTTATGAGCTTACCACAAATAATTTTTCATTCGGTCAGTCCTCGCTTTCATCCGACCAATTTTGACTCAACTCACTCACCAAACGACTCTCATCGCATTTAAAATCAATATAGTGATAGGTATTGGCAGGCAATAGCCAATCCTGCCCTGTCAGTGGACATTTTTGTTCCATATCTTCTGCCTGTGTCCAATCACGGTAATTCATTAGAAAATAATAGGTGGGTACACCTGTGCTTTGTTCAATGATACGGCACAATTCTCGACCTATTTTGCTATGCTCAGAATTGGGATTTTGCATTTGCTCTAAGGCAAAGGCTTCACTTACTGGTTGAGAACCAAGCCACAAACGATATAACGCTTCAGCCTGACGATACCATGACCACACATTATCATAACAAGGGTGATCAGGTTGGGTATATGGGATTTTATATAGAGGAATGCCTTGTAAGGTTACTCCATCTAGTAAAGGCGAACTCCAGCCCCAACGCAACATGTAAAATTCAGATTGCGTTGGTACGGCATAACGGGGAAGAGGATAGTCATGGTCTTCTCCGATATACAAGGTTTGAATGGGTTTACCTGCTAACTGTTCGATTTTATTGTGCATTTCTTGGGCATAGCTGTTCATATTTTTACGGTCAAGGGCATCCATTTCAGGACACACCACAGTCACGCGAGTAATATCATTTTGGCTAACAGCTAAATGATGGTTACGGGGTAATATTTGTCCGTTGCCTTCTAAATTTCCTAAATAACAAAATACATCATGGTCGTGGCTATCATCATCTTCAGCGATACCTGTATATTGGGGTATGATAATATCAAAGGCGTGCATTTTTATATCTCATGCTTAATTTATATTAAATATATTTGGGGATGTTGCTGTTGAAATTGGTTAAAGTGCTGTCTTGTAGTGTCAATTTAACCTATACCGTCAATGCCGTACACTCTAAATATTAATAATACTTAAACTACTTGATATTATAACTATAATTTTTCTTATCATATTTACCGAAATAAGGAACAGCTACATCCTTATGCACTGTATTATTACTATCAGTATATGTAATTACTATAGAGTCTTCGGTGTCAGAATATTTTATAGGATACTTAAATGATTGATTAGGAGATAAATTACCTATATTTTCTGATTTATTAGTGGTTTTATAAGTTAAATTAACCTTAGTTATATCTTCGGAGGTTTTGTTATTTATAATTAGCATCCCTTCTGATTCACTTTGACTGGAACAAGCCACAGTAATTAATGCACTTAAGCTAATTACATACAGTTTTCTTATTGAGATCTTCACGAGCCAAACCTTTAGTTATTTTATTTAATACAAAATAATTCTATGCAAGAAATGCCACTCTCAACTTCTTAAGCCTATTGGAATGGCTGTATTACAAGAATTGTAAGTTTAATATTGAAAGTCTAACCTTCGTAAAATAAATGATTTAGCGAAAAAAAGTTGAGAGTTAAGCATAAAATGGAATCTTATTTTTCACCAAAGGAATTAGAAGATGTTAAAGAACCATTAGTTATAACTTTCATTTTGAGACTACCCTAAATTCTGTGTAACTATCTAGTTTTCTAAAATACTTCTTAAATTTTGTCAAAATGGCTTTATTAGCTCGAAAAACTAACTTTCTATACACCATGAAGTACACCGCGACTACCTAAATAACTCAATATACCAATATCATTAGCCTACAGCCTAAGGTTCTAGTCCTCACTAGGGTACCGAAGCAGTGAAATTGGTTTGCCATAGGCATACTAATCAGAGTATGAAAAAGAAACTCCTCTCTCTGCAAATTCTTGATTGAAAACACTAAGAACCTTCATACTAAAAGTATAATAAATAAGTACTAGCCTTTCTATTATGGTGATGTCGTTCATATTCCAAGATATTCTCCGATCATCTAATAACCCCTCCCAACTAGGATCGTTTATTTTAGGTATAGATTGACTGCCGTAAGAAGGTATTTGATCAACTAAATGACGCATATCATCGAGTTTTTGATTTGATAGGGGTTACCCCAGAATTTGGAGAAAATAGTACGACAAGGAATTTTGTCGACTAATTAATTTATTAAAATCAAAGATTTATATTTTTATGCTTTGCCTGTCTGCTAGAGATTGGCAACATGCAATTTAATTGAAAGATTTTTAACGAAGTTCTTAAATAACAACTACATAGAAGTAAATAAATGTACTTACCGCCCTATAATTTCCGTTTTCTGTGCTGACCCCTAATATAGCAGTTTTTCACTGAATAGAACTCAGATAACTTATCATTTGGTGATAGTCAGAAGCCTTTATTCCCTTAAAATAATTTTTGTTTTTGATATCAAGGACTACTTCTACCACAACCTGTAAACAGCGAATAAAAATCTTAAAATTTAAACCCTAATTTCGATAAGAAGGGTAAATATACTTTCTGCTTTTCACTATCTAATAATGCTTCAGCAATTTGTTCAGCAAACACATCGTAACTTCGACCTGCTTGCCCTTGTGCCAAATACGATGCCTCATGTAATTGAGATATTTTTTTAGCGAAGGCAAAGCGTTGATTATCGGTCATGGTTATAAACATATCTACTGTATGTGGATCACGCTCTGTCTTTTCAGCTTTTACCGTTTTGGGCTTGGTTCTTTGTTTAAATTTAAAGGTAAATCCTGTAATAGTGCGACCTTGCTTGTGTTGCTCATATTCAGCAATAATATCCGTGTGTTCGTTAATTTGACGGCACTGTTGCAAATAGAGATTTGAGTCGATGATGTTCCCTTTAAAAAGTGCTTAGAGACCGAAAACCCTGTTGATTAGACACACTTCACCCTGAGGCTGACCATAATAAAATGACGATGCTTGTCCTTTACGTAGTGCACGCATGACTTCAATACCTTTAATTGTGGCATAAGCAGTCTTCATAGATTTGAATCCTAATGTGGCCCTGATGATTCGCTTTAACTTACCATGATCACATTCAATGACATTATTTTTATACTTAATCTGCCTGTGCTCAATATCTACTGGACATTTTCCTTCTCGCTTTAACCGTGATAAAGCATGGCCATAGGTCGCTGCTTTATCTGTATTGATGACCCGTGGAATTTGCCATTTTTTCACCGTATTGAAGATCTTTCCTAAAAAACAATAGGCTGATTTACTGTTCCGTCTAGCGGAAAGGTAAAAGTCAATCGTATGACCACGTTGATCAACTGCACGATACAGGTAAGTCCATCGCCCCTTCACTTTGATATAAGTCTCATCCATATGCCATGAATGTAAATCTGTAGGGTTACGCCAATACCAGCGTAACCGTTTTTCCATTTCTGGAGCATAACGCTGAACCCAACGATAAATTGTACTGTGATCCACATTTATGCCTCGTTCAGCGAGCATTTCTTGAAGTTCACGATAGCTGATGCCATATTTACAATACCAACGAACAGCCCAAAGAATGATTTCACCTTGAAAGTGCCGACCGTGGAAGGGATTCATCTGCTGTATCTCGAAATAAATAAGATATTTAGCTTATCATGTCAGCCTATTTGCAACAGTGCCCTATAAAAAGGGAGCTTTAGAGACTGTAAATAAAACTGTATTTACACAGAATTATTTACACCCTCGTGTGACAGTGCCGCCCTAAATTAAATAACAAATTTTTTCTATCTTTACTCTTGAATTGTCATTTAGATCAGGATAACTACAATAATTCTCTGATCCCCCAAATCTCTCAAGTTTTTCTAATATTTTCCTGTACATACCTCCCTTTTAAGCGTATCTAGATTTGTATTTGGAATTATATATTCTTCTTTTGTAGGTTCCATAGCTATTGGATCACCTGTTACTTCTTTGTACATAACTCCTCCTAGTCTTCGGAATTTTTCTTGTTCGCAATCTATCTCATATAGAACTGTTGACCTATTCTTCTCCTCTTTAAACTCGGTTTCTACCCAAGCTCTTGTTATTTTGGGATTCTTTGTACTATTTAATTTTATAATTTTAGATTGATAATTTGCATTATCTATAATTATTTTTGCAAATATATTTTGAGCATTAAGAACCATTACGCTGATTAATGTAATTTTTAATAGTCTTTTCACCTACTTAGTCTCTTTAAAGCTAATTTCCAGAAATATACTTATATTATTTCTGTTGTTCAATTTATTTTTTAATTTAATAATTTTAAATGGGTTAAATGGGTAAGGACACACAAATGGGAAAAACTCCCTGTTGCTATACGAGATCAATTTAAGAAGTAACTAGCCAAAGTCATAGAGCAGCCACATATTCCAAAGAATATGCTGAGAGGCAATCTTGCAGGTTGCTATAAAATTAAATTATTAAAAGCTGGTGTCAGACTTGTCTATCAATTTAAAGATGATCAGGTAGTTATCTTGCTCATCACAGTCGGGAAACGAGCTGATAGCATAGTTTATGACGAAGCTAAAAAGCGTATTAAAGACTAAAAATGGGAGCTTATAGCTCCCATTTTGAATGGGTTCTAACATTTTGACTTTGCATAGCACCTATTATATTAATTTTAGGAATACTTAAGTTTAGTTAAGAACAATAGTCTTGTTTAAATCTTGAATAAGGAACATTTCTACGTTGTGTTAGATCTTTCCCTTTTAAATCATTGGCTAATTTATCTGATAATTCTTCACTAGATTTTATTTTGTTTGGAACCCATGAATAAGCATGTCTAGGTAAAATTTCAAAAAGATTAGTCATACCAGGTACATAAGAATACTTAAATTGAGTATAAACTTGATCATAGAATCCCTTACAGATTCTATCATTTTCTTTTGAAACTAAATTTCTATTCATAGATGTTGAGAAGTCATATAAGCTCCCATTTTTGTATTCATAATCATATTTTTTCCCAGTTTTAGGACTTTGGCTTGATGTTATTTTTATACCTGAATTAAGCTCTGAAATAGTAATATCTAATGACTCTTTGAATTCAATAGTTTCAGATTTAATTAATTTTGCTAGATCGTTAAACTCATATATAAAATAATGGCTTTCTGGGCTACTCATACCAAACCATGCGCCACATGTACTTGTTACAACATAAGTATTCTGCTGTTGCTTATATATCTTTTCTAAGATTTCACATTGTGGGTCGATCTCACTAATAAAACCAGCATTTCTATTATTGTTCTCAATAGAAAATGGATACTGTTTTACATATAACTCACTGTATTTATTTGTTATTTTATATAAACCAATATTTTCTGGATAACCTTCATTATTTTTTATAAATTTGAATGGCTTAACTTCAATGGCATACGCAACACTACCAGCCATTATGAGAATATTTAGTAGAAATATTTTAGAAAGAGGACTTTTCACTTTAAATACCTTATAAGTTTAAATTATAAAGTAATTTTAGCTACTAATTAAAAAAAAGGTGAAATATTCAATTATTAATTGTCCATTTAACATAATGGATATTATACGAAGTACACTTGTAACTCCAAAATAGAAATGTCCGGTTTCTCCAAAGTAAAAATGTCCGCTTTTAGAATATGCGCTGTTGCAATTTTCTTAGCGGACGGTTTGATATGTTGGTGTCTATGTCGGATAAAGAACTTAA
>NZ_VOXY01000029.1:0-8758 GCF_013420525.1 Acinetobacter sp. YH01003
TGGAAGCAGATGAAATATTATTGGCGAGATTTTCAAGTCATGACAGCTGATAAAATAGAGCAATGGGTGGAGAGAGTATCAAACCAATTCGGAAAAGAATACATGTTTACTTTTTAATGACAGCTTATAAAACTTGAAAATAAACCCGTTATTCCCTGCGTTTCATGCCTAATCTGCTCAGTTTTAGCCTACAGCGCAAGCCATTTATGAAATATCAACAGACCCTAGTAAACCTAAATCCTGCCGCAACTATAACGCCGCTTTTAAATTACAACCATAGCCCATGGTCTGTTGTACTTGGCGGTAACTGGTGTAACGATTCAAAATAAAATCATAATAAGATTCTGCATTGGCAAAATTTTCAGCCAAATTTTCCTGCTCTGCACGCGGTAATTTTACATCTTTAAGAAAATCTAGATTGTTATGTCCTAAGCGATATAACTCAGCAAAATAA
Organism: Acinetobacter sp. YH01003; assembly: GCF_013420525.1. NCBI lineage: Bacteria > Pseudomonadati > Pseudomonadota > Gammaproteobacteria > Moraxellales > Moraxellaceae > Acinetobacter > Acinetobacter sp. YH01003. The sequence continues at coordinate 455 of NZ_VOXY01000029.1, forward strand.
CCATTCATCATATCGCAATAAGCAATTTTAGTCGGCTTTAAAGCAGTACTGGCGACCAAATGCTGATTCAAAGTTTGTAAGTTATTTACATCTAAAGGGAATTGATGCGCAAATGCGATATTTTCGACTTGTTTAAATTGTTTGAAGTCTTGCGCCAATTTGACATTTAAAGCATCTATACGCTGTTGTAATGCAGTCGCATCCTGAACCTGATATTGCTTTGGATCAATTTTTACTTGAGTTTGCTGTGGATTGCTACACGCACTTAATCCACACACCACAAGCAAACCACCATAAACGAAAGGCTTCATTAATTTACTCATCAATTCATACATCAGGCTTATTATGCCTGAAAGCATCTGCAAATTTAATGATATCGCTCATCTTAATATTTCATAAAGAAATGACGGATATGATTTGCCAATCTACCTAGAGTTGGGCAAAGTAGATAAAAACATGGAGTAAATAATATGACCTTATTAGAACAACTGAATATAAAGCATCCTATTTTTCTTGCTCCAATGGCTGGCGTTTCTACTCCCGAACTTGCAGCCGAGGTTTCTAATCAAGGTGGTTTTGGCTCACTCGGTTTAGGTGCAAACACGGTAGATGCTGCACGTGAGCAAATTTTACGCACTCAAGAACTGACTGATTTTCCATTTCAGGTCAATTTCTTTTGCCATGAATCAAGTCCACTAGATGAAGTCGCTGCACAAGCGTGGATTGCACATTTTCAGCCAATCTTTGAACGCTATGGCGCAACTGCACCGAGTCAACTAAATTGTATTTATCCAAGTTTTAAAGACCATGATGGATATTTAGATCTTGTACTAGAAACTAAACCACAAGCCGTCAGTTTTCACTTCGGGATTCCGCATGCGCATCAAATTCAGGCTTTAAAAGATGCAGGAATCATTACTATGGTTTCAGCAACCAACTTAGCCGAAGCTCAAGCCATTGAAGCAGCGGGAATTGATGTCATTATCGCCCAAGGCATTGAGGCAGGTGGACATCGGGGTATCTTTAACCAAACTTTTGATAGTGCAATTAAAACCAGCGATTTAGTACAACTGATTCGTGAACATTGTACCCTGCCAGTGGTTGCCGCAGGTGGCATTATGAATGGTCAGCAAGCACAGTTAATGCTGAAATTGGGCGCTTCTGCGGTACAGCTGGGTACAGCTTTCGTGCAATGTAAAAGTTCCAATGCCAATCCAGCTTATCGACAAGCTTTATTTCAGCAAAACATTACTCAAATTACCGACAGCATCTCTGGACGTCCTGCCCGTGGTTTAATTAATCATTGGCATACACAGGTAGATACACCAAATCGTTTAACTGTGCCCACCTATCCATATACGTATGATCTTGCAAAACAGTTGCATGCAGCAGCCGTCACACAAGGTGAGCAAGGTTATGCGCCATTCTGGGCAGGCAGTAATGTTAGCCAAATTCGTGAATTAGAAGCTGCAGATTTAATCAATCAATTGGTGCTAGAGATGATTCACGCACATTAAACAAGAATACAACCGCTCTGCTTTAAACAAGCAAAGCGGTTAAGAGTGAAATTTTAACTATAAAATCAAAATCTTAAATGCTAATCAAGTATCCAGTAAATTAACACTTTCTACTTGTACATCACTCATGATTTCACCATGTGCCAATAACTGATTGAAGTAGTCCTCCACCACTTTAAATTGTTCGGCAGTACTTTCAACTTTATACATGTTTTGGCGAAACTCATTACTTGAACGTAAACCTTTGGTGTACCAAGCAATGTGTTTACGTGAAATTCGACAACCTGAATATTCCCCATAAAACTCATAAAGCTCGGCTAAATGCCCTAATAGGACTTTTTGAACTTCTGCAATACTCGGTGCGGCAAGCAGCTCCCCCGTTGCTAAATAATGTGCAATTTCCCGAAAAATCCACGGACGCCCCTGTGCTGCACGTCCAATCATAATGGCATCAGCACCTGTGTAATCCAGCACATATTTGGCCTTTTCAGGGCTATCTATATCACCATTGGCAATCACAGGTATCTGCAACATACTTTTCACGTCTTTAATGAGTGAGTAACGTGCATGATTTAAATACATATCTTCACGGGTACGACCATGCAAAGCTAAAGCGGCAATACCAGCTTGTTCCGCACGCTTTGCCACACGTAAGATATTTTCCTGACCATTTAAAAAACCCAAACGGGTTTTAAGGGTTACAGGTACATCAACTGCAGCAACGACAGTATCTAAAATGCGTGCCACCAAATCTTCATCTTGCAATAAAGCCGAACCAGCCAACTTATTGCAGACTTTTTTGGCAGGACATCCCATATTGATATCAACAATTTGTGCACCATTGGCGACTTGATAACGTGCGGCTTCGGCCAAATCATGCGGGTCTGAACCTGCAATTTGTGCAGAAATTGGTGCAAGTTCCCCATCAAAGTTGGCACGATACAAACTCTTTTTACTCATGCGCAAAGTTTTGTCAGAGGTCATCATTTCACTGACCGCATGCCCTGCACCAAAGTACTTGCACAGTGAGCGAAAGGGTCTATCAGTGACACCTGCCATCGGGGCAACGATCAAATTATTTGACAGTTGATAGGGACCAATATACATATATATTCTTAACTTTAACGATTGGCATAGTATACTGCATCTGCCCTTTGGGCTCATCCATTTGGAACGAGTTTTCCCTATACTATGAAAGACACTGTATTCACTTCTTTGATGAAACCCTTCAGCGTGCTTGCTTTATCATTAAGCTTGGCTGCCTGTGGAGATAGCGCATGGTGGTCTAAGGACAATGAGCCAACCCTTGAAGCAGAACAAATCCGCAAACTCATTCCGAATAGGGTCAGTGAGCGTAGTGCTTGGGCAAAAGATATTTACGATATTTCAGAGCAATTGGGCATCCCACAAACCAAAGAAAATATGTGCACCATCATTGCCGTGGTGGATCAGGAATCGAACTTTGTAGCCGACCCTCAAGTCTATGGTCTGGGTGAAAAAGCAGTTAAAGAAGTGCAAGACCGTTTGGATGAGAAATTTAAAGATAAACTGGGCGAAGCCATTGGTGGTACGGTTGCAGGCTATTTTCAGGATGTACTGAAAAACCACCCAAGCCCTGAAGATAACTATTTAAGCCAAATGCGTCGTGTGAAAACCGAACGTGAACTGGATGAATTGTATCGTGAAATTTTTGACTATATGGCCAAACATTATCACGTGTCTGCGCTAACAGGTGCTGCCAAACTGTTTGGACAAAATATTGGCGAAAAACTTAATCCAATTACTACTTTAGGCTCGATGCAAGTACATATTAGCTATGCCAAAGAGCATAAACGCCAAAGCGGTAACATCGCAGAGTTACGCAGCGATCTATACACTCAATATGGCGGATTATATTACGGGATTCATCGTTTAATGATGTACCCTGCCGATTACGATCAACCGCTATACCGCTTTGCTGATTATAACTCTGGCATGTATTCGAGCCGCAATGCCGCATTCCAAAGCATGCTAAATGATTTAACTGAAGCAGAATTAGATTTAGATGGTGATTTGCTACTTTATACTAAAGATGGTAGCGTGCGTAATGCAAAGAGTGAATCCGAACGTGAATTAATTGCTGTTTTTTCAAAACATAATATTTTAGTCACCCCACGACAAATTCGTGCAGACCTAAAAAAAGAAAAAGAAAAGAAATTTGAAGATACTGCGACATATTTAGCAGTCACGAAACTCTATAAAGCGCAAACGGGCAAAGAGCCATTTTATGCCATGATGCCGCAAGTGGTCATTTCAGGGCCTAAACTGAGTCGAGATTACAACACCAATTGGTTTGCTACGCGAGTCAATGGACGTTATAAAACATGCATGCAAAAAGCCAAAAATATAAAAATCTAGCCCTATTTGATTTTGATGGGACCCTGTGCAGCAAAGACAGTTTTACGGGGTTCATTTTCTATGCCTTGTCTAAACGACACATTATCAAACAAGGTTTAAAAACCTTACCGTGGATTCAGGCCTTTTATTTAAAAGTCTATCCTGCACATGCCATGCGCCCTAAATTGTTTAATGCCATGTTTAAAGATGCAAGTACAACTGAAATATTAGCACTTGCACAACGCTATGCAGCAGATTTAATGCATGATCTAAACCCACAACTATTACTACAATTAAAGCAACATCAATTCAATGGTGATGATGTGGTGGTGGTTTCTGCGAGTGTGGATATTTATTTGCAGTATATTTGTCAGCAATTAAATGTCGATTTAATTTGTACTGAAACAGAAATTGAAAATCAGCAATTTACAGGACGATACTCTACAGCTGATTGTAGTCGGGAACAAAAGCAAATTCGGATTTTAGAACAATACGATTTAAAAAATTATGCTGCTATTTACGCGTATGGCAATAGTGATGAAGATGAAGCCATGCTGAGTTTAGCGACTTATTCTTATATGGTTGGTGCTGATCATCCATTGCCAGAAATTGTAGCTTATAAAAAACTGGCTTGATTTTAATAAGTGAAATAAAAAACCCACAATTTAAATTGTGGGTTTTTTTAAGTTACATGTAGCGGATGCCTTTAGTGGTAAAAGTATTATTTTTAATAGGTATAATGTTGCCACTTGCTTTAGTTTGACCTAATTTGATTTTAACATCACCTTTCATTTCAGTTAGATCCATGTCCTTTGCAACAATTAAATTACCTATGACTTCGATTTCACCAGTGCCAGCAAACTTTCCAGAAGCCTTTCCTGTATTACCCGCCCCTTTAGAACCAATTAAATTACCAAATAATTTTGTTTGAGTTTGATTATCTGCATGAACAACAAACCCTTCATCAGCCATTCCAATTAAAGTGAAAAGACTAGTAGGATATTTAGAAGTATCTTTTAAAAATATATTCTCCACCGCTAAAATATCATCATACTTCACAATATCATTTACTTGTTGCTGAGTAAAATCTTTACATAAATTTACAGGACGCTCTGAATTAAGACAAACCTCCGACAACCTTACTTTCATCGTAGCTAATTGAGAAACAAGTAATGCTGCCCTATTTTCGCCTAACAACAACTTTTGCGCCTCTGTTAAATTATTACCATTTGAATCTTTGCCAGTTTTTAATTGCTTATCTATCATCAAAATTTGAGCGGTAATATCTGTTGCAACGATATAATCATAAGGTGAAAAAACATTTAACTCACCCGAACTACTACTTGCATCTTTTTCAATTGTTAAATTTCCAGTCGTAATAATTGTATTTCTAAAATATTTTGAGCTATCATTTTGAGAGTTTGGTAAACGTATTACTACATCTCCATCAAACCAAAAAATTCCATCAAATTTCTGATCCATTTTTTTGCTTTGAATCAGTTTATCTACATCTACAATCCAAACATCTGTACCTGATGATTTTCCACGTGTGATAGCATATTTATTTACAAGTGTATCTGTACCTTTAATATTTTCCCAAACTTGGTCATAATATGGGCAAGTAATTGATGTGGCAGAGTTTTGCAAATTTGTATTTTGCTTTTCACAACTAATTGTAGTGCCAGTATGCTTAAAAATATAATTTGCATGTGCTTTCATATCAATCGCAGGTATTAAATCCAGCCCACCATCGAATTTATTTACTTTAATTCCGTCTGTCCCAGGTTGATAATCGACTATAGTTTTTCCGTCACTTAGGTAAATATTACCTGACTCTAGTCCTTCTTTTTGATTTGCACCAACAGATATTGCTACATTTTCAGTTAATGCTTGAAGCGTTTCTTTCTTTTGAACTTTCAAACCTCCCGCAAAAACTGAACCCTCATGTGCAGATAATCCTTCTCCTTGAACTATAATAAGGTCAGTTCTTAAAATCGCGGTAGCGCCACCACTTTTACCTACAATATCAAAACAGTAGCGACCAGCCCCACAAGAAACTCTTGTAAATTCAATAACCTCTGAACCACCACTTACAGTGCCTGATTCAATTTTATCAATATTGATTGTACTCTCTTTTTTTAAATATTTGACCAAAGCGTGATAGCCTATCATGGCTTGCATTTGAGCTTGAGTCTGCGCATGGGTCGTGGTTGCACTGGACTGCAGGTTCCGCATTGTCGACATATATCCCACAGTTAATACAGTTAAGGACAGACCAACCAATACAATAAACAGCAGAGAGGATACGCCCGCCTGTTTTATAAAAGAAATGCCGTTGTGCATATTTCTTTTCATATTTATAACATTTTGCATGACTAATCCTCCCTATTTAAAGTTAAATAGGCATGTAGTATTTTCAATTTTTTGTGTAGCAGTTTCGGTACTTGCCGCATAAGTATTCGTGGTAATAATTATCTGATACTTACCAGGGTCTAAATCAGCATCATTCACAATACCAAATGGCCAACAGTCTTTTTGAATGACCTTAATTGTCATTGCACCAATTTTGTTCCCAGCAGCTTTACTTGCTTCAAACTGAATATTTTGGACAGCATCATTGATTTGGATTAAACGCTCAACTGGATCAGTTGTTACATTCGGTTTTGACAAATTCGTACAGTCATAGCCCGTGCCTTTTCCATAAAGCAACAAACCATTACTCGCATTTCTTAATGCTTGACACTTATCCGTCGCAACTTTCCAAACTAGATATTCAGCATTATCTGTACTTGATGCTGTTACGTTATAAGTATCTGAACCATTTTCTTCCAATTTATATGCTTTTAAATTTGTGCCGTAACTAGACGTATCACCAAAACCAATACCTTGCAAAATCCGGTCTGTCGCAATTAAACCCAGCATCATACTGCTATCACTTTGTGCACCCAATGATGCTTCAGCAGTCACTTTACCTGTTGTCACAAATGCGCGTAGCATTGCCAAAATAATGATGATCGAAAGTGTCAAAGCGATCAAAATTTCAATCAAAGTGAAACCACGCTGTGAAAGTTTTAAGCTGTGCATGTTCTTTACTCCTCTCACGGTGCTATTTCAACTGGAATAGGCACATTCCAATGCGTCGTAGAATCAGTTTTTTCAACCACTTTTACAGTTGGTGATACAACTATAACTTCACGATCAACTGGAGTTACAATAACATTATCACCATTATCCTTAGTGATTACGTTATAGTCCTTTGTTTTCACGATACAATTTACTGTAACTTTTTTCCCCGCCACATCTAAATCAACATTATTGCTACAACCACTACCAGCAGAGCTTTCAAGGTACTGCCTCATTTGGTTCACAGTGTGTAAATGTAAATTTTGATCACGATGCAAAACTGCAGTACGACCAGAAATATAAGCCGCACCCAAACCAATAATTGCCATAAGTAACATAGACACTAACACTTCAATCAGTGTTACGCCTTGTTGGTACTTAGATATCGCAGAAGTTTTATAATGTTCCTGATGCATTGTTACCACCTCCGCTTGCAGCTATATTGTATAAAGTGCAACTATCGGTACGTAAATATCCATTATTATTCAATGTTAGTTGCTGATGTCCTGTAGTACAGCCTGTTGATAGTGTTACTGTAATGAGAGGAGATATTACTGCTTCCCAAATGACTACATTTTTACTGTTTATTACTTCAATCTTTTTGTCTGTATTATTCACTTTTAAAGTGGCTGCAACATCATCCTCTTTAACCGCATTGGGATTTCTTAAAGCTTCATTTTTAGCGCGGGAATATGCTTCCAAAAACTCTTTTTCCGTTTTGGTTATTTGTGCATTAGCTACCCAAGCTCGACCAAGTGGAAAAATTGCTAAAGCCAATATTGCAAGCAAAGCAATGCCAATCATCAGTTCGATGAGTGTTACCCCACGTTGTCTTACCATGATGTTAACCCACCACAAGCAGAATCGCCTGTAATACTACGTGAATTTGTATTTGTTAAAGTAATCTCACAACCATGGTTACGATCATTACCAATAGCTTTTAAACTATAAGTTGTGGTTGTCACAGTAAGCTTATAATCAAAAGTATCTGCCGATGGTTGCCAGCTTCCAGTCATACTATTGGTAGTGAAATAATCACTAACTGTTTTTTCACCTGCAGAATCAACATATTTTAAGTTTCGCTGATACAAGCTTTCCATCACCACGCTTAAAGCAACCAAATCTGATTGCGCACTACGCGCCTTAGCTTTAGTAATGTAATTTGCTCTGTACACGACAAATTTCACAGAACCCTTATCCTATCAGGATTCTGCTTTCTTAAAATTGCCAAAATTTCCTTAAACTCTTCTTTTTTCCCAAAACCAATTAAACGCTGAATCGCCATTTG